>JAQWPM010000010.1:7500-66719 GCA_029245345.1 Longimicrobiales bacterium | reverse complement strand
GTTGATGAGCACGTCGATCCGATCGTAGTCACGCCGGATCGCCCATGCCAGCGACCGGACTTCGTCGAATGAAGCGAGGTCAGCAAGGTACAGGCGTGCGCTCCCGCGCCCCTCGGCTTCAATCTCGGCCACAAGCTCCATCCCCCGCTCCACACTCCTTCCGTGGATGACGACGTGGTCGCCGCTCGCAGCAAGACCTCGGGCTACCTCTCTTCCGAGGCCGCCGGTGGAGCCAGTGACGAACACTACCCTTTGATCGTCGCTTGGCGAGCGGCCCGCGACCGGATGGAGTTCTTGTCCCGAAGCGGGGAAGACTGCGGAGCTTGTGATGAGTAGCGCGACAGCGAGTCCTGCGATCCGGCTCATGAAGGGACTCCTTACGGGGATGATCCGCACGAAAGCCAAAGGCACCGATGCCCTGAGCTCGGTCCAACATCCCGCCGCGACGAGCCGCGGGCAAGCGGGGAGAACGCTAGGAAACTAAGGGGGGAGTATTTCGCTACATGAGGCAGTTGGGTGATATTATCCTAAGAACTTGTATCACAATGACTTACGCACTATACGAAGCCCATGGTCATTGAACATCACACACTTCGTCACACGCTTTGGTCTTACGAAATACCCGCTTTCCATCGGGGTTCCGACTGCTTACCCCCCTCATTGGCGGCCACGGGGCGGTACTCGTACAGGACCGCACACATCGACGCCACTTCAATACCATTCCCCGAAGAATTGTGGTAGCTGGGGCGCGTCCCTTTTGCCGACAGGCGAGACCCCAGTACCCGGGGGGCACGCCTATTCCACCGGCGCTGACGCTGGACCTGTGAACAGTGTCGCACACGTCCGATCAGGCTAGTATGTTCGCAGAGCACTCACTGATGGTGGATGGCCCGATGAATAAGCCCCGGAGACTCCTTGGATGGATAGCCTGCCTTGTGACGATTGTCGTCTCCGGAGGATGCGTGGGTGCTACGTTCATACCGACTCAGGCCACGGCGTATCCGTCCAGGAACAGTTCCTGCGAGATCGAGGTGTTTAGTTCTGCGGTTCCAGATCTAGAATACGAGGAGATCGGCATCGTGGAAGGAGAGGGACGCGCGTGGAAGTCGGGCTTGGAGGATATCTTGCCCAAGATCATGGAGGAGGGGTGCTTGGCCGGAGGGGATGCCCTCATCATCCAGTCGAGTGACACGTTCTCAGAGGGGAGGGACGGGATGAAGGTCCAACGCCTCTCCGCCACCGTCATTCGATGGAAGACTGACTAGCGCCACCTCTGATGTCCCGCGAGTGGCGAGTGGCGTATCATCCCAGCGGCAACGAGCCCTCCCCAGTACCCCCGCCCCCCTCTGTCTTGACCGCCCGTGTCGGTACCCTTAGAAATGCGGTTTTGCACAGGTGAAGTTTCCGATGTCAGGTTGCCTTGGGATTCCTACTTGTCCAGAAAAAGTCTTCAAGAATGGACACATTTGAACGAGAAACTATGAACAAGTTGCTGATGTGCTGGACTTCACGAAGACGCAGAGCGTATCAGGTGTTCGCGTTGACGCTGTTGGTGGTAGCGACCTCATGTGTTGGGGGAGGCGATCAGCGCATCGTGGCTTTCGGAGACGTGCACGGGGACCTCGAAGCCGCACGAGGCGCGCTTCGTCTCGCAGGTGCTATCGATGACCAGGACCGTTGGATCGGTGGTGACCTCATTGTAGTGCAGACCGGAGATCAGCTCGACCGCGGTGACCAGGAACAAGCGATTCTGGATCTCTTCGAGAGACTAAGGATTGAGTCGGAAGCTGCCGGGGGAGCGTTCCACGCCTTACTGGGTAACCACGAACTCCTGAATGCGCGCCTTGACTTCCGTTACGTGACGGACGGCGGCTATGCCGATTTCATGGACGTCGTGGAGTACGATCCCAGTGACTCTATTCAAGTCTGGGACGGATCATCTGCAAGCTTTAGATCTTCAACTATGGCCGAGTTTGAACCACATCAGCGACCTCGTGTGGCCGCGTTCATGCCGGGTGGTCCCTACGCTAACCTACTGGCCAAGAGGCAGGTGATTGCCCGGGTCGGCGACAATATTTTTGTTCACGGTGGTGTGCTTCCTGAGCACGTCGCGTACGGTATCGACGCGATCAACAGTTCAGCGCAAGCATGGCTTCGAGGGGATGCAGACCTTCCCTCAGTCTTGTCGGGCTCGTTTAGTCCCCAGTGGACTCGATTGTACTCTGATGATCCTGATTCTTCGGCATGCTCAGTCCTGGAAAAGGCATTGAATGCGTTGGAGGCCAAACGAATCGTCATGGGACATACCATCCAACAGTCGGGGATTACCAGCGCGTGCGGCGCGCGCGCGTGGCGTATCGACGTAGCCATGGCCGCCTATTACGCGGCACGAAATGATTACGGCGGCTCCGTAGAAGTACTGGAAATCGTCGGCGACTCGGTCCGGGTGCTCAAGGAGGGTGGTTGAGTACCTAACGAGAAAATAGTTAACAACCCGAGAAAATCTTTCAACACTATCGCCGCTGACCCAGAACTACTAAACACTGTTCTGCTCGTCCTGAGTTGTGGGCCTGGGGAGCGGGTAATCGGCACTCTCTACCTACCGAATAGGGCATCGAGCCCCACCGCCGAGAGGTACATGCCACTGCTTGAGTGCCCCGAGCCAGGGACGATCATCTCCTGGTGCCCATGGAGGCTAGAGAGCCAGTCCATGAAGCGCACAAGGGTTTGGCCACGTTCAAGCCGATGGCGACCCTGCAGATTCGCACCACAGCTAACATCTAATTGCGCACTGAGGGTATCGGCGCTCCCGATGAGGATACGAACGTCTCGGCGTATCAACTGGGCCCGGATGGTGTCCACTCCAACCACGGTCGCGTAGTTGTAGGGTGATTGGAGGCCGTAGTGCCAGTCGTCATAGCCCGGACATCCTGATACATCGGGAACGACGAAAGTGCTGTCGACTTCTCGCTCGGGACGGAGGTAGAGATACGTCGATGGATTTGCGACAACATAACGGAATGAGACGGCCCCGAAGTTCTCCTCAGCACGACTCGCAGCGGCATATCGATGGGCGACCTGTCCACCCGCCGAATGACCTGTCATAACAATTTCTGTCAGTGCCGGAAAACGTGCTGGATCGGACAGAAGTTCGACGATTCTATCGATCGCAGTGTACGAACTCACTCGAGGGCGTGGCCCATCGGAGGAAGAAAGACTTCCGCGCTTCCAGCCTCCGCTGCTCCAGAACGGCTCATCGGCGGCAGGGCCATCCGAAGAGGTTTGAAAGTGTGGTGAAACCACGACGGTATGCTGCCGTAGTCCGGCGGCTTCCGCTGCCTGGAAGCCTGTGCGGAAGTAGTCGTCCGCGTTACGGCCCGTGCCGTGCACGATGATCAAGCCGCGGGTGACTTCATCGTTCCCTTCATATAGCGAGTGCGTACTGAAGACAGGGAGGTACAGGGAAGTCCCGGTCGCGATTCGTTCCGTACAGATCGATTCTGTCGACAAGCACGGAACCGGGCGCGATTCGACAACGATAGGGGCGGTTGCGTTGTCTCCGCAGGCGGGGAGCAAGATCGCAGCTACCAGAGCGTGTAGCTTGACCCTCAGCGTCTTTCTCGGCGCAAGATACTTCATGACTTGAAGGTGGGGTGAAGGCTATATGTTGTTCAGTCTCGGGGCGGCCCAAGGACATGAGAGTGCACAGGATCACAAAGACATAGCCGAGTCACCGATGACTCGCGAACAAATAGCCGAGGTCCAACAGATGGACTGCGAGTGGCTTGAGGCGCATCCCCCCGGCAACTAGCCCCCAGCCCCCCCATCGCTAAAAAATTTAGGTAGTTCTCCGTGGGGGCTTAGACACAGGGCGTGGTCACGCGCGCACGCGTGAGCCTAATGCGCAGGCGTGGGAATGGGGCGTTCCCCATGGAGAACAATCACGATAGGTCAGGTTTTCCCACATCAGTAACGGGCCACGTTCAGGAGCTGGACGAGGCCCAGGAACCGGACGAGGGTCACATGAACTCCTCAGGCTTCTTCTTCTTCAGGTCTGGGTAGGGGGTCCGCACCCGCCAGAGGATCGCAAAGACGACTGCCAACCCGACGAGCCCCACGCCATACGTCCACATCGGGATCACGGTCTCTTCGGTGATCCACCCGAGTTGAACGGGCACGATGCCGATGAAGTTGTTGCCGAAATGCCAGAGCATGGCCGGGAAGATCGAACCCGTAAGCAGAGTCGCACCCGCGAACAGCACACCGAGGAAGCCAGTCGGTAGCAGTCTGAAGAGCGACACGTGGAAGAGCCCGAAGATCGCTCCCACTACGAGACAGACGACCACGGGACGGAAGGTCTTCCTGAGGCCGTGCAGCAGTGCCCCTCGGAAAGCCAGCTCCTCCAGAATCCCCGGCGTGATCGTGAGGAAGAGGATGATTTGCCAAAGCGGCAGGTCGTCGCCCAGGAGCGATTCCCCGAACGATTCGAGCACCGGTTGAGGGACCGGGAAGACGTAGGTGTTCACGAGCCCGGCAAGTCCCATGCCGACGATGTACCCCGAGGGGATTCCGATCAGCACGGCGAGCCAGACGGCCGGATGAACCGGCCTGAGTGCGAACACGGTCTTTGGATCGAGCTTGTAGACGCGCACCATCAGGAGTGATCCACCGAGGAAGATCCCCCAGAGGTTCACGAGGATCTGGCCCCGCAGCCCGAGCGATTCCCCGAACCAGAGCGAGGTGATCAGGAGCGTCACCCACATCACACCGAACCAACGCAACACGTGGCGAGGGAAAAGTGCCGCGCCGCCTGTGAGATCGGCTTCGTCCAGGTCCGATGCCGAGATCAGCCGCTCAGTCGACAGTGTCTTCTCGGTGAGCCGCGCAGCATACCACGCGGCGGTGCCGGTCGAGGCGAACGCCAGCATCAGGAAGGGCCAGTCGTACTCACCGATCATGATCTCACGAACCGCTACCCCGATGCCGGCGATCGGGAAGAACGCGATCGCGGACCTCAGGTCCATGCCCGGCAGCATTCCGGCGAGCGACGGCACGAGGAATACGAGGAAGAGCGGGAAGAAGTAGATCTGGTATTCCTTGTAACTCTTCGCATACCCCGACAGGAGCAACAGCGCGCTCGCCACGAGAACGGTGAGCGGCAGGAAGAGGATCAGGAACAGAACCAGATCGAGTGGCGATAGCGCGATCGCGAATTGCTCCGGCAGGTCCACGATCCCGAGCACGAGGTAGAGCAGCAGGTTCAGGATGTTGATGGCCGCCACCGCGATGCCCACCGCGATGACGCCCATCATCTTCGCTGTGACGATGTCCGACCGGGCCGCCGCTGTCGTAAGAAGAGTTTCGAGCGTTCCCCGTTCCTTTTCACCGCTTATCGTATCGACGGCCATGATCGAGCCGCCACTCAGCATGAGAAGAAGCAGGAAGGGCGTCAGTGCGAGCCCCAGCATCGCGCCACCTTCGCGCTCTGCGCTCGCGGTGTTCTCCGTCGTGACCGACGCGATCTGGCTGACCTCGATGGGGAGCCCACCTGCGCGGTAGACGCTGTCACGAAGCTCCGAGCGCACTTCCGCGATCCGGCTCCCGAGCAGACGCGATGCCGTGCGTGAAAAGTCACTCTGGCCTCGATGCCTGAGGCGCACCGCGGGCAGCGACAGCTCAGGCTCGGACTCGTCTTCTTCCTCTGCTTCGTCTTCTTCCCCCGCAGCTTCACGTTCCGCGTCAGCCGCGGCCTCTTCCTCCGCACGAATCCGCTCGAATGCCTCGGGCGACAGGGCTTCGACGACGACGTGGATCTCCGCCGCAATCAACAGTGAGTCGGCCTCGTTCGTCTGGACCTCCTGGAATCGAACCGGGTTCCGGGTCGTGTCCGGATCATTCGCTTCCAGTTCAAGCGCGGCCGCGACCATCCGCCGGCCCCACTCAGCTTCGTCACCGGTTACGGCGTATTCGTATACGGTATCCTCGAGTCGTCTCTCTTCGTTCTGCTCGACCGCCCGCATCACGAGGATCATGACGGGGAAGAGGACGAGTGGTGCCACGATCGCGATCAGGATCATGCGCGTATCGCGCATAAGACGCTTGATCTCGTACCGGAACAGCGTAAGGAGAACGCTCCGGTTTCCTCCGACGGAAGGTTCTCCGCTCACTGACCGGATTCTCCGGGGCCGGGCGCACCGATCGCCGCTGCTGCGCCACCACCTGCGCCCGTGGCCGCGACGTAGTGCACGAAGATGTCCTCCAGGTAGTGCTGACCCGTCGCCTGTCGGTGCTCGTCGAGGGTTCCTAGCGCGAGAATCCGACCCCGATGGATGATGCCGATCCGGTCACACAATTTTTCGGCCTCACTCATGATGTGTGTCGAGAATATGACCGTCTTCCCCTCATCGCGGAGTTCGCCGACGACACGCTGCATTTCGATCGCGGCCATCACGTCCAGTCCCACCGTCGGCTCATCAAAAATGAGGATGGGTGGATCGTGAGCGATCGTCCGCGCGATGGAGATCTTCTGCTTCATTCCACTCGACAGTTTCTCCACACGGGCGTTGGCATATTCGGCGATCCCGAATCGATCGATGAGAGACTCGACGCGCTCAGCCACGCGGTCCGGCGGGTACTGATTGATTCGGGCGAAGAACTCGAGGGTCTCTCGGCCGGTCAGCCGCGGATAGAGCGCCGTCGACGCGGAGAAGAAACCCAGCGAGCGGCGAACCGCTTCCGGCTCGGCGAGCACGTCGTGACCATTGAGCGAAGCTCTCCCGCCGGTGGGCTTCAGAATCGTCGCGAGCATTCGGAGGGTCGTCGTCTTGCCGGCGCCGTTGGCCCCGAGGAGCCCGAAGACCTCCCCGGGTCGACAGTCGAAGTCGATGCCGTCGACAGCGTGGACCTCTCCTCGAGACTCGTCCCAGAAGGACTTCTGCAGTCCCTCGACGCGGACCATGGCGTTTTCCATGTCAGACAACTCCTTGTTTGGCCCCGGCGGTCTTCTTGCCGTTCCGATTCAGAAGGCGCTCCTTCGCGAAGCGCCAGAAGCTCCCGTCGAAAGAGCCCATGAGCAGGTCCTCGAACTGAAGCACCATGCGGGCGAGCATGAGGCAAAGCGCCACCATCACCAGCAGGACGACGAGCGTCTCAGCGATGAGTGGCCACAGGAAGACCCCGTTGATCGCGTCACGGATCATCATCGCCGCGTTGGCGACCGGGATCGCAGCGATCACAGGCGTCAGGGTCCGATCCGTCTGTTGACCCAGCACGAAGGGCAGGAGAGCGAGCCAATAGACCGGCATCGCCATGGCCTGTCCGTCCTTAAAACTCTGCGCGAACGAGGCAAGAATCATCATCGCGGCCGCGAAGAAGAGCGCCAGAGAAATCGCGGCGACGATCATCACGGGCAGGGCGAGGAACGGCAGCGTGAACTGGAACTGATCGCCCGCCTCGGCGAGTAGGGGGGCCATGATCGCGCCGAGCGACAGGAACACCGCTGTGACGTTGAGCACCCCGGCTATGATTCCCACGGTCGCGACATAGAGGTACTTGGCCGTCACGACGCTCAACCGGGACGCGGAGACCGTCATCAACGTTTCCCACGTCGAGCGCTCTCGCTCTCCGGCAGTGCTGTCGATTGCCGGGATGAAGCAACCGAGCGCCACCATGAGGACCAGGAAGAGCGGGATCATCTTGCCGAGGAGGAGCGCACCCATCTGTTCGTCGCTCGATACGTTTTCCTGCACGATCCGGAACTGCTCGCGGTCCGCACCAGCGATGCCGAGTTCAGCGGCCTCGGAGTCGACCCACTCCTCTCGGTAGTTGTCGACGATGGCCTCGATCCGGTCGCTCGCCCTTCGGCTGCGCTCCACGGCGCGGTCGTACGAGATGGCGACCTGAAAGTTGTCAGCGAGCTCGTCGCCCTCCGCACCAGGCGGTGCGAACTCCACGAGCGCGTCGAGTTCGCCGTTTCGTATGAGCGAGACCGCAGATTCCGCGGTGATCTGGTCGCGAAGCTCGACGTTTTCCCGATTCTCCAACGTATCCATCAGAACCGGATGATTGCGTGGCGCATCGAGGAGCACCACACGGGAGTGCGCGCGATCGGCCAGGCCGGACACGAACATCAGTCCCGTGAACATCACCCACATCATGACCGGATATAGGAAGACCGGCATGAGGATGCTGTTCACCACGATCGTCCGCTCGCGAAATGCAGAGCGAAGCTCTCGACGGTACAGGGTCCAGACATCCTGCCAGTTCACGGCGACTCCTGGAGGGGGCGGGAGGGCGGAACCACGAGATTCCGGTCCCACAATGGGCAGCGCGCTGTGCGAAAGCTAATGTAAGCCTTCTAATTACGAACGTTTGAAAACCACCGACCTGGATGAGAGACCGATGCTTGCTGCGACTCGCCACATCCCGCTGCAGCACGCCCAAGTGCTGCTCATGATCGTCCTCTCGGTATGGGTACTCCCTGGCGCGATCCGCGCACAAACGCTCGACCATCCGCCGCAGGAAGGAGTCGTCGCCGACGTTCCGTCGCTTGATGACCTCATGTCGTTCGCGAACGGCCAGAGTGATCTCCGGGTGGCTCTGGAGCGCTACGCCGAGGACCGCGCCGCACTGCACCGGAGGTACGACGTCGAGTTCTCTCCGACCCTGCGGGCACGCATGCGACTCTTCTACCGAGGATGGCAGTCCCGGCTCGAGGAGCTCGACTTCGAGGCCCTGAACCACGAGGGGCAGGCTGACTACGTGATGTTGAGCAACCGCTTGGTCTTCGAACTCGAGACGCTGGATGCCGAAGAGCGCTTCACTGCGGAGATGGCTCCGTTGATTCCGTTCGCGCCGGTCATCACCGAATTGCAGGAGCGTCGACGAGATCGAGAGCCGATCGTGGGTCGGGCTGCGGCGCAGACCCTGGACGATCTGGCGGACGAGGTCGAGGCCCTCACTTCGACGCTGCGGTCTTCCTCGTCGGGCGAGCCCTCGCGAGCCGAGCGAGTCTCAGCGTTTCGAGCTGCCAATCATCTGGGCTCGCTTCGCCGCACCCTCCGGGACTGGTACACCTACTACTCCGGCTACGACCCTCTTTTCACATGGTGGGCCGAGACGGCGTACATCAGAGCGGACGAGGCGATCGCAGCGCACGTCGACGTCATCCGGGAAGATCTCGCGGGAATCCTGGGCAGCGATCAGGACCCCATCATCGGAGACCCCATCGGTGCCGAGGGCCTGCGAGCGCATCTCGCACACGAGATGATCCCCTATGCGGCCGAAGAGCTGATCGCGATCGGCTATGCCGAGCTCGCGTGGTGTGAGGAGCAGCTCCTCATCGCCTCCCGTGAGATGGGATACGGCGACAACTGGCAGGGTGCTCAGGAGGCGGTGAAGGAGCTCGCGGTGCCTCCGGGCGGGAAGCCGGAAGTGATTCGGCAGCTCGCGAACCAGTCGCTCACCTTCATTGAGGAGAGCGGAACGATCACGCTCCCACCGCTCGCCGCCGAGATCTGGCGCATGCAGATGATGACGCCGGAGCGGCAGCTCATCAATCCGTTCTTCACGGGGGGAGAAGTGCTCAGTGTGTCGTATCCTACGAACACGATGGGGCACGACCTCAAGCTCATGAGCATGCGGGGCAACAACCCCCATTTCAACCGCGCGACCGTGCATCACGAGCTGATTCCGGGGCACCACCTGCAGGGCTTCATGAGTGATCGCTTCAACGGTCACCGCAACATGTTCCGCACACCGTTCTGGGGTGAGGGATGGGCCGTGTACTGGGAGATGCTCCTCTGGGATCAGGGGTTTACGCGCGGTCCGGAAGACAAGATCGGCATGCTCTTCTGGCGCATGCACCGGGCGGCCCGGATCATCTTCTCGCTCTCCTTCCACCTAGAGCAGATGACGCCCCAGGAAGCCATCGACTTCCTGGTGGAGCGGGTTGGTCACGAGTACGCAAACGCGGAGGCCGAGGTGCGCCGGTCTTTCCAGAGCACGTACTCACCTCTCTACCAGGTCGGCTACATGATGGGCGCGTTGCAGTTCAGGGCGCTTTACGAGGAGCTCGTCGATTCAGGGCAGATGACCGCGCGCGAGTACCACGACGCGGTGCTGCTCGGCGGTCGCATGCCGGTCGAGATGGTGCGGGCGCGTCTTACCGGCCAGGAAATCGATCGCGACCACCAGGCTTCGTGGCGCTTTTACGGCGACCCGCTGGGTGGACGTGACCAGTAGGCCGCCGCCTACTCCTTATCTGTCGAGCCTCGCCGACCGATAGCCCCCCTCTGTGGCACCCAGCCGCGCCTAGCTGCCGAGCAGTGTGTCACTCCTCCTTAGGTGTGGGTCTGAGTGGGGCGGAGCACGATAAGGGCATGAAGAAAGCCCTGCTGTTCGTGCTCGCCCTAGCAGCCATCTCCGTTGGGGTTGGTGCACAGCTTGCTTCATCGGCTTCCTGCGCGGGCACAACCTCACTCGTCTGCGTTGGAGGATGTGCGTCCCTGACCCAGAACCTAATTCGGCTGTAGGTGAGATCTCCGAGTTGCTGCGGCGGTTGGAGCCGGCCACGGTCCTTGGCAAGTCGGCGATCCCAAATAATTCAGGCAAGCCTAAGTGGGGTGGGTGCCCTACTCAGGTCGTTAGGTGGCAGGCGCTGAAGTGGTCCGGGCCGACCGGCTTCAGTTCGGGCGTCTCTTGTGCGCAGATGGCCTTCGCACGCGGACATCTACTCCGAAAGACGCATCCGGAGGGAGGGTTGATCGCGCTGGGGATGTCCCCGGTCAGGACGGTCCTCTTCCGAGCGCGGCCGGGCTCCGGCACCGGGATCGCCGAGAGGAGCGCCTCGGTATACGGATGATTCGGCTTGTCGTACAAGGCCCCGGAGGGAGCGATCTCCATGATTTTGCCGAGGTACATCACGGCTACCCGATCGCATATGTGCTCCACCACTGCCAGGTCGTGGGCAATGAAGAGCATGGTTAGGTCCAGCTCATCCTTGAGATCACTCAGGAGGTTGATCACTTGGGCCTGGATGGACACATCGAGCGCTGAGACCGGCTCGTCCGCCACCAAGAACTCGGGGTTTACCGCCAAAGCTCGAGCGATTCCGACTCTCTGGCGCTGCCCGCCGGAGAATTCGTGGGGAAATCGGTCCAATTGAGCGGGAGAGAGCCCTACCTTGCGCATGAGTTCTACGGTACGCTCGCTCCTGCTCTCGGGCGTACCAATGCGATGCAATGCCAGGGCGTGTCCGAGGACTGTCCGAACCTTCTCCCGTGGGTTCAGGCTCGCGTAGGGATCCTGGAAGATGATCTGCATTCGCTTCCGGAAGAGCCGCATGTCTCTTTTCGACAGTTCTAGGAGGTTCGTCCCGTCGAAGATCACCTTACCCGCGGTCGCCTCCGCGAGCCGTAGCACGAGGCGGCCCACGGTAGTCTTCCCTGAACCGCTCTCACCCACGAGCCCGAGAACCTCTCCGCGGCGCACGGTGAAGGACACGCCATTCACTGCCTGGACATGATCGACCACGCGATTAAGCGTGCCTCCTCGAATGGGGAAGCGCTTCACGAGACCCTCCACGCGAAGAATGTCGTTCGTCACGAAGCACCTTCCGAAGTCAGGTCCAGATCACGCCAACGCAGGCACCGCACCTCGCGTCCGTCGGAGACCTGTTCAAGGGGGGGAGACCCGGCTCTGCAGTCAGGCTGTACGTGGCGGCATCGGGTGGAGAATCGGCAACCGGACGGACGTTCCGAAAGCGAGGGGACGTGCCCGGGAATGGTTGGGAGGCGTTGGCCCCGTCTCGAGCTGCCCAGCCGGGGAATCGATGCTATGAGTCCGGCGGTGTAGGGCATTTTGGGGTTGCTGAAGATCTCCGCCACTGGACCGGCCTCCACGACTTGTCCGGCGTACATGACCACGACCCGCTTTGCCATCTGAGCCACTACGCTCAAGTCGTGCGTAATGAAGATGAGCGCCATCCCGAGCCGGGCCTGGAGCTCTTCCATGAGATCCAAGATTTGAGCCTGGATGGTGACGTCGAGAGCGGTCGTCGGCTCGTCGGCGATGAGGATACTCGGACGACACGCCAGCGCCATGGCGATCATGGCGCGCTGGCGCATTCCTCCCGACATCTCGTGGGGATAGTTGTCGACGCGCCGCATCGGCTCTGAAATGCCGACGGTCTCAATCAGGGCGATAGCCCGCTCCCGGGCCTCCGGGGCAGTGAGCCCTTCGTGTTCGATGAGCACTTCGGCGATCTGTACGCCCACGGTGTGCACCGGGTTTAGGCTCGTCATCGGCTCCTGGAAGATCATCCCGATCTCCTGGCCGCGAATGGCGCGCATCTCTTCCTCAGATAGCGTGGTGATTTCTCGGTCTCCGAGCCGGATCGATCCTCCGGTGATCTGTCCCACCCTGGGCGGAAGCAGGCGCATGATGGAGAGCGCCGTCACCGACTTGCCCGACCCGCTCTCGCCAACGACGGCGAGTGTCTCTCCATGGTCCACCGTAAACCCGATCGCATCTACAGCGACCAGCGGCTCACGTCCGCCGAGGCTGAAGCTTGTCTGGAGGTCGCGCACCTCCAACAAGGGTGGCGACTTCATGGACCCTCCTTTGACGGCTGGTCGTTCGACGCTCACTTCAGTCCTAGTTCCTCGAGGGCCTGGGCCACGCCATCTAGGTGGGTCAGGTGCATAGAGGCGTAGTTCGGAGCTAAGACCACCCCGTCCCCACCGGCCCGGTAGGTGGCCATCACCGAGCGGTACACGATGTCCTGCGAGCATTTCGCGACCTCCGGGCGCATCCGTGGGGCGTCCACCCCGATACCCATATAGACGTTTGCCTGTCCATCCACGCCCCGCACGGCGTCCGCGCACTGGCCGTGGACGTAGCTGTCAGGGTCCATTCCAGTGGATACCAGTTCCTCGAACGGGGCCTCGTTCAGTCCAAGGATCCGAAACAGCGCCCGGGTGGCCTCGTCGGGTTCGAAGTCCCGCAGAATCGTCTTCCGAAAGAACGAGAGCTCTTTGGCCCAGATTTCACCTGCCTGATGTTGGTAGGTGATGGGCTTCACGAAGTCGGCGTAGCGCGTCTGTTCGGCCCAGGGCCACTGCGCGCGGCGGATCAGGTTGAAGTGATTGCGGTTCCACACGTTCAGCCCGAACGGAAGGTCCGGCTTGCACCACTTCACCAGGCCGTAGAGTTCCCGGTCTAGGTCCTTGTTCCGCTCAAGCCAAAATTTTTCCCAGACGAGGGCTTCGGGGTTGTCCAGGAGTACGCGGAGGAAGGTTATCAGCGGGCCGTCCGTGAAGGTCTTTCCCGCCGCTGCTTCCTGCATGAAATCGTAGAGACGGAGAAGGGCCTGCCGGCACGCCTCCACATTAATGCCACGCTCCACGGCCTCACGGCGCGCCGCTTCGGAGAAGTCGCCTGGTGCGCCTCCCTGAATCAGCGTATCGAGCGGGGAATTCCTCTCGTTGCACCACATCACGCCATCGATCGGGTGGTTGCGCACCTGGTCCTCGATCATGGAGTGGATCCAGCGTCGGTACTCGGGATGCGAGGTCGAGGGCTCAGAGCCTAGACGACCGAAGAGGTCCACCTCCATGGCCTGGGCCAGCTTAGGGGTCTCAACCGTTCCGGCCGATCCGTGCCCGGCATACTTGAAGAAGGGCTCCATCAGCTCGATGTAGACCTTCATGCCGCGGGCGTGTGCCTCGGGAATCACCATCTTCAGGATGTCGCGACCCTCGAACTCGGGATCCTGGCTCCTGAAGTCAGCCATGAACGTATCGGTGTAGTAGCGGGGGTCCGGGTCGAAGTAGGCCCCGCCCCGCATCTGGTACGGTTCCGGGACGCCGTGATCGGGCCACCCGTCGACCTCGTGGCTGATCGAACGACCGGACTTGAGTCCCAGCCAGCTCACGGTGCCCAGCATCAGGACGTTGACGCCGACCCGGTTCTGCAGCGTGTCCAGAACCGTGTCTACGCCCTCGTCTACGAAACTGATGGGACTCACTTGGATGCCGACGAAGGGGTTCTTCGATTCGGGCGTGCTCATGAGGCGGTTCTGACGCGGGAGGTGAAGGAGGCGATGCGTTCAACCGCCTCCTGGATCATCGGGAGCGGCTGGAGATAGCTGATTCGGATATAGTCGGTGCTGTCGTCCCCGAACATGGTCCCCGGGAAGACCATCACTCCCGCCTCCTGGAGGAGGCGCAGGCAAAAGTCGGGGGCCGTGAGCCCCGAAGATGAGACGTTCGTGTAGATGTAGAAGGCTCCTCCGGGGTGGCCGTAGGTGAAGCCAGCCTCGGTCAGAGCGGGCATGAGCCAGCTCCGACGTTCGCCGTATGTCTCCATCATCGCATCGATGGGTTCCTGCGGACCGGTGAGCGCCGCCAGTGCGGCGTGCTGGCTGATGGTGCAGCTGTTGATTGAGAGGGTGTGCCGCGGTTCGGTCAACGCCTCCACCAAGTCGGCGGGGGCGGCGAGGTACCCGATCCGCCATCCGGTCATGGCGTATGTCTTGGAGAAGCCGTTGAGCGTGATCGTTCTCTCGCGCATGCCGGGAAGCGTGGCGATGGAGAGATGCTCATTCGGCGTATAGATCATCCGCCCGTAAATCTCGTCGGCCACGATGATGAGGTCGTGCCTTATGGCCAGGTCGGCGATCGCCCGGATCGCCGCCGGAGGTGTCACGGCTCCAGTCGGATTATTGGGGGACACCAGCACGAACATCTTGGTGCGAGGGGTGATCCGTTTCTCGATTTCTGCCACATCTAGGGCGAAGTCGTCCCGTTCGAAGGTGGGGACGGGTACGGGTGTGCCTCCACAGAGATGAACCGCCGTGTCGTAGGTCGTGAACCGGGGACTCGTAATGAGCACCTCGTCTCCGGGTGAACAGAGACCCAGCATGGTGAGCATGATGGCCTCTTGGGCCCCAGCTGTGACCACGATCTCATCGGACCTGTAATCGAGCCCGTACTGGGAGTTGAGGTCCGCGGCGATCGCGTCGCGAAGCTCCGGGATCCCTGTGGGGCCGGTGTAGTGATGCTGGTTGGCGTCGAGTGCCGCTTTGGCGGCTGTCACGATGTGGGCCGGCGTGTGGAAGTCCGGGTCACCTCGTCCCAGAGCGATAACGTCGGTTAGGCCAGCCGCGATACCGAGCATGCGGGTCCGGAAGGCACCGTCTTCTTCGAGGATACGGGGGGCCAGGCGATCTGTGAGGAGGCTCATCCGTACATTCTTCGGCCACCGACGAAGGTCGTCGTTACGCACTCTAGGTTGCTCAGATCGTGGTCCGGACGGCCATCGACCACGATGAGGTCGGCCGCCTTCCCGACCTCAAGCGTACCCACTAAGTGATCCATCTTCGAGAGCCGGGCTGCACGAACGGTGATGGACGCCAGGGCATCCATATTGTCCGTGCACACTCCGACCTTCACCATATGGGCGAGTTCCGGTGCAATGACGTCATGCTCGACCGCCGGACTCCCTGCGTCGGTCCCGAAGACGATGGAGACACCTGCGCGGGCAGCCTTCACCAGCCCCTCATACCGATCCGGGTTGGCCACCGCCTTTTGTCGTTCTTCGATTTTCCACTCAGGAATCCCGAAGCGGCGCGCGATGTCGGGTTGGCTCTGCTGTACGAGGGGCGCGAAGGTCGTGACCACTGGGATCTCATTCTCCAGGAGTAGTGCCACGGTGGCGTCCGACATGGACCCTCCGTGCTCAATGCAGTCCACCCCGAAGCGGGCTACTCGCTCAATGCAGGCGTCGTAGGTGGCGTGCGCGGTAATGGGAAGGCCGTTGCGATGTGCCTCGTCGATGACGGCGTGCAGCTCCTCGTCGGTGAACTCGAGGGTGTCGTGGCAAGCCATGATCTTGATGAGGTCTGCTCCTCCTTTGACCTGTTCCCGAACCGCCCGGCGCATCTCGTCCGCACCGCTGGCCTCCTTGCAGACCCAGTAGGTATGCCCTCCCGTCTGGATGATGGCAGCCCCGCAGACCTTCAGTCTCGGTCCCGGAAAAATCCCCTGTTCCACTGCCTGCTTGGAGAAAAGGTTCATCTCGTGGAACCCTAGGTCTCGGACCATCGTGACGCCGGCTCGTAAGCTCTTTAGCATGTTTCCGGCTGCCTTGAACGCCGAGATCGGACGAGGGTCGTCCATCGATTGGCGAGCGAGATCGTGAATGCCGTCCCAATTCAGGTGCGCGTGGCTATTGATGAGGCCCGGCATCAGAGTACCACCGGTCTCCTCCACTAATGCGGACCCCGCCTCCAAGTCGGCCCGGGGACCGACCGCCACGATCTTGCCCTCCAGTAGCTCCACGTATCCGTCTTCGATGACGTCCCCCACCATGGTCAGCACCCGTCCCGTGAGCACTAGGTGCGGGGTCGGAAGGTCGAACATGGGCTTGGTGATTTTCTGATAACGCCAGGCAGCGGGTTCCGGCATACAACGGGCTCCTCAGCAGGAAAGGGTTCGAGTCTCAAGAGGGTGGCGGGTCTGGAAGCGGCTCGCCAGCTCAACCATTTCATGACCGACCACGAGGGTATCAATGGTACGCCATCCGTCCAAACCCGGGCGGTACACGCCGGGCTCACACGAGAAGACCATGCCTGGGGCGGTGGGGGTGTGGTCACCGGGTGCCAGCCAAGGCGCCTCGTGCCCCTCAACGCCCATTCCGTGGCCGATTCGGTGGCGAATCGAGTCCGCCAACCCAGCACCCCGAATGGGGGCGAGCGCGGCCTCGTTCACCTTGGAGCAAGTCCAACCCCGCTCGAGCGCGTGGACCGTGGCAGCGCCAGCCTCGGCCATAGCCTCCATCACCCGCCGTTGCTCGGGGCGAATCTCTCCTAGCACGAGGGTCGCCCCGCTCTCGGCATGGTAGCCCCCGAGGCTGCACCCGATTCCAGCCACGATGGGGTCTCCGGGAAGAGGGCGGCGGGCCGTCACGGAGCCGTGCGGTAGGGCGGCCCGCGAGCCGGAGTGGACCGATGCCGTGATGCGTGTTTGCGTTCCCTGGAAGGCTTCCCCGTGGGTCGCCGAAAGGAGCTTCCTTACATGCCCGGTGCAGTCCTCGAGCAGGTCCTCCTCCGTTCCGCCTTGTTGGATGATGTCTCCCCCCATCCCGAGGAGTCGCTCTAGGACCATATCGGCGAAACGCGCAGCCTCACGTATTAACCCAAGCTCTGCGCCGTCTTTGACCGCGCGCTCCGGCTTCGCGTGGTCAACGAGGTCCAGTCGGGTGAGGCTTGCCCGTGCCGGCGCAAGGAGGTTGGCGTCCAACCTGTCCACTGCGATCTGCTTCGCACCTGCCTCCTCGATCATCCAGAGGACTGGGGGACGCTCACCAGGGAACTCGTCGTAGGTACGTACCTCAACCCCGGGCACCTCCATAGCGTTCTCAAGCTCCAGATGAGGCACGAGGAGAAGCGCTGCGCCATCCACCGGGAGCCAGAGTCCCATAGGGCGCTCGTTCACGGAGAAGTGCCAGCCCGTCGCGTACCCAACATTCCCGGCTCCTAGCAGCAGAAGCCCGTCGAGTCGGTTTCCTTGAGCCCGCTCCCGCAGTCGCTGGCGGACGTTGTCGTAGAAGGAAGAGGGAAGGGGCTTCAAAGCGTTGCGTCCTCCCACGGGCCCACGACGACGATTTCCGCGGTGACGCCGAGCTCTGCTCCCAGAACTCGGAGGTCGTCGAGTGCTCCGTTCTCCAAAGGGACTCCGGCCGCGGACTTTCGGGCGACGCGTCTAGCTTCCTGCTCCCCAGGGATGAGGATTTCATCGAAGCCCGGTCGAAGGGCTCTGGACTTTACCATCGACGCGAAGTCGTCCATCCGTTTCCGGAATTCCTCGAGCGGCATGAACCAATCGATATCAAGGGCGATCAGTGTGTGACTCACGTCCATTTTCCCCTCGACGGAGTACGGCGTGAGACCGTACCCGCCTCCGGCGATGACACCGGTGAGCACGTCGGTCATAAACGCCAGCCCATAGCCTTTGTAACGTCCGATACCCAGCAGGGCTCCGGCCATGGCGGCGCTCGGATCGTCCGTCTCTTCCCCCTCGGGCGTGAGCGCCCAGTCCAGCGGCATGGAGCGCCCCTCTTGGGCATTCCAGGTCATCATGCCCTTTCCGGCCGTAGTAAGGGCGATGTCGAGCACTGCTGGGAACCCGAGTCCGGTGGGTGCGGCGATTCCCCAAGGATTCGTGCCCACGGCACCTTCCCGTGCACCCCATGGTGCCATCTCGGGCCCGGCGTTGGTGAGGGCGATGCCTATGCATCCCTCGTCTGCCGCCAGGCATGCATGTACGGCACTTGAGCCGAAGTGTGTGGAATTCCGGACCACTACCTGTCCGATTCCGCATACCTTGGCCTTCTCGATGGCCAGGCGCATGCCTCGGGCGGCGGCGACCGTGCCGATTCCGTTGTGGGCATCGACCAAGGCCAGTGCGGGGCTCTCCTTTACCGGTTCCCACGGCGCGGAGGGGTCCACGAGCCCTCGTGCGAACCGCTCGCCGTAGCGCCTCAGCTTCTTGACCCCCTGGCCGTGGCCGGGGTGGAAGCGGAGTTCGGAGAAGAGGAGGGCACCACCAAAGATCTCGGCCTCCTCCTCAGGGAGTCCCATCGCCCGAAGGACTTCGACAACGAACACGCCGAGACTCTCTCCGGTCACTGCGGTCATAGGAATCACGGCGTCAGTCTTCCAGATTCAGAAGTTGGACGAGGTTGGCTTCAGGCGACTCGAAGCTCCCGAGTTGCCCGGCGGGAGCGGTCATGAGAATGGCGATTCCCGGTCCGTAACCGGCTCGGGGACCATCGGTGGAGGCAACCACGCCGATCGCGCGCGCGCCACGCAGGTATCCGTGGTTGTAACGGCTGTCGGTGTCGTCCAGCGCCACCAGATCGCCGAGGCGTAGTTGATCTAGTCGTAGCTCCGCCAACAGCTCCCTGTCGGTGGACTGCATGTGTAGGCTTCCGCCTTCAGAGGTCAGGCCGAGCCCGGCGCCGACGAGGTGCGCGGGGATTTGTGCGGTCACGCCGAAGGCGACATGTCCCTCTTCTTCACGAACCGGCAGCGCGGCCAATAGTCCCGGCGAAATCCCCTTGAGCGTGACTCCGGGGTGATGCGTGAGGCTGAGGCCCACACCCTCGGCTCGGATCAGCACCTGGTCCCCCACGGCCATACGGGTCCTGGCCTCAGGAGCGATGTGTACGATGACCTGCTCGGAGAAGCGGCCGGACTTGCCGGTGACCACCCCCGTCGTCCCTGCGGCCCCGCCGGACACCACACGGGCTCGATTCCCAACACAGGCGAAGACGTTTAACCCCCGGTTCTGGTTGTCGTCGGGCTGGTGGATGCTCACGCCCGGATGGATGCAGTCTGCTGCCCATCCGAAGGCTCGATCTCCCGTCGAGACGTTGTAGACGATGCCCCCGTAGGTGGGGAGCAGAAAGGGCGTGCCGTCGTTTGCCAGCCGATAGGGCTCAGCGGGCAATCCCGGGAAGGCGGGGTGTGCAACGACTCCAGCCACGGAGACCGCAATGAGATCGACTTCGTTGGTGGCGATCGAATTCTGTTGGGTCATGTCGAACCCCGGATGCCGAGGGAGTGGGCTATGTTCGTTTCGGGTTCGATATGAAAGTCCAAGAGGTCGGCCGGACCTGTGATGAGGGTAAGGATTCCGGGTCCGTGGCCTGTCATGACCGAGTCTCCGTGGATGCAGAGGCAGATGGCCACCCATCCATCTCGGTAGGAGCGTCCGAAACGATGGTCGACATTCCGGATTCCGATCAGGTCCCCAAGGCGCATCTGATCAATACCGAGTTCCGCCATCAGGGCTCGGTCTCCAGACATGAGGTCCTGGTCTACGAACTCGGCGTTTAGTTCGGCACCTGAGCCCATGATGCGGGGCGGGAGCTCCATGGCCACGGGACACGTCACCTTATTGCCCTGAATCTCGAGTGCCAGCGCCCGGGCAAGGGAAGGGCTGGTCTGCTTGAATTCGAGGGCGGGATGGCTCAGCAGCCGAAGTCCGCGACCCCGGGTCCGGACCTGGACGGTGTCGCCGATGGTCATCTCCTCGAGGACTTCGGGGGGAAAATCAACGAGAAGACGGGCATGCTCGCCCGTAACCACGCCGCGGGCACCCCGAGCTAGGCCTGTCACGACCTCGGCCTCGTTCCCGATACAGCTCAAATAGTGCAGGGCGTAGTCGGCCTGTTCGTCTGGGTTGGCTATGGAAACCCCTGGCTCTACGTGGTCCCCAGCCCAACCAAAGGCCCGGTCGCCCACCCGCGCGTTATAGGTGATCCCGTACATGCCGGGGAGGATGACACCGACGCCATCGGGCCAGTGGACGTATCCGCCGCGACGCATCGCGGGCTGACTCACCTGCCCGGTCACCGCCATGTCCACGAGTTCGTCGAAGTTCCACCGAAGCTCTTCGTTCATACATCTCCGGAGCGCTGAAGCAGCCCATGTGACGGGTGTCGAGGCACCTGCTTGACAAGCCCGGTCGACGGAGGGCAGGTTGCTCAGTCGCCTGTGGATTGTCGACAACATACAGACTACGGTACCCGAGGCTCCGATGCAAATCGGGCCCCATCGTGGGAAAAAGAGGCCACAGCATGGGATACAAAGCGTTCCTAGAGCGTATGGGAGAGGTCAACGATATCCTCTGCGCTGAGTCGATGCTCAGTTGGGACTCGAGGACGATGATGCCCTCGGGTGGGGCTGCCACACGCGCGAAGCAGCTCGCCACGCTGACCGTGCTCGCTCGCGACCGCCTGGTCGCGGACGACACCCGTCGTCTCTTGGAGAAGGCCGAGGCCGAGACCGCTAATCTCGACGCAAGCAGTGTCGAACGCACGATCTGCACGCAGGTCAGGGAGGCCATCGACTATCACCTTCGCATTCCGGCAGCTCTGGTGCACAAACGTGCCGAGGTGGGTGCCATGGGGCAGGTGGTGTGGGTGAAGGCACGGGAGGACAGCGACTTCGCGTCCTTCGCTCCGGTTCTTGAAGAGACCCTCGCCCTGAACCGGGAGATGGCGGAATGCATTGGGTATGAAGAGCATCCGTATGACGCCCTCATGTACAGATTTGAGCCGGGCGAGACCGTCGCCTCCCTTCAGCCGCTCTTCGCTTCACTCAGGGAAGGACTCCTCCCCCTGCTGAAGGCTATCAGCGAAAAAGAGGCGCCGAGGGTTGACTTCCTCCAACGCCCCTTCGCGGTGGAGTCGCAGCTTGCCTTCGCCCTTAAAATGGCTAAGAAGCTCGGCTACGACACAGATCGGGGGCGATTGGACCTGACCGTCCACCCTTTCGAGATCTCCTTCACCCGTAACGACGTCCGGATCACAACGCGCGTCAATGACGAGTGGATGCCCAAGAGCCTCTTCGGCACCCTCCACGAGACGGGGCACGGTCTCTACGAGCAGTTCTGCGACCCTGCTTACACCCGCACGCCGCTGGCCACTGACCTCGTCGGACTTTACGCAGTGGGTGGCGTGAGCTTTGGGGCCCATGAGAGCCAGTCTCGCCTCTTCGAAAACCACGTAGGAAGGAGCCGTGAGTTCTGGGATCTGAATTATGGGGAACTCCACGACGCCTTCCCCGAACAGCTGGCGGGGATCGACGCCGAAACCTTCTGGCGGGCGGTGAACAGGGTCGAGCCAGGGCTCATCAGGGTGGAGTCCGACGAGTTGACCTACGACTTCCACATCATGCTCCGTGTGGATATCGAGGCAGCGCTCATCGATGGGAGTCTCAGTGTTGCGGATCTGCCTGAGATGTGGGGAGCTAAGATGAAGGAGTACTTGGATATAGATGTTCCGAATGATCGGCTTGGTGTGCTTCAAGACGTCCACTGGTCGTCGGGCCAGGTGGGCACTTTCTGCAACTACACCATCGGCAATGTCATGGCGGGGCAGCTCTTCCATTCCGCTACGAAAGACACCCAGGTGCGGGAAGGATTGTCTTCAGCGGACTACCTGCCTCTGAGAGAGTGGATGACCGAGCACATTCACCGCCACGGTCGGCGATACTCACGAGATCAGCTGCTGGAGATGGCGACGGGACAGGGACTCGACCCCAGCTTCTACATTGAACACCTCACGCAGAAGTACTCGGATATTTATGGACTCTGAAACTGGGGTGTCCCAGGGGCGAAGTCGCCTCGCCAAACGCGTCAAGCTGAAGGACGCCCACATTGTCACCCGGATGATGGACATAGCCGGGGGCCTGACTGATGTGATCAAACTTGGCCGTGGCGACCCTGATCTAGACACGCCCGATCATATCATCCGCGCGGGTCAGGAGGCGTTGGCGTCGGGGGCCACTCACTACACGCATCCACTGGGAATTCCCGAGCTTCGCCAGGCGATCGTAGAGAATATCGAGGCCCACGGGGGCGCTCGCTATGCTCCGGAAGACGTCGTGGTCACCCCGGGTGGGCAGCAGGCGATGTTCGTGCTCGCACTCGGACTTTTGGACCCGGGAGACGAGCTGCTCGTTCCGTGCCCGGGGTACAACCCGTACCACCAAGCGGCCGAGCTCAGCGGGGCCACTCTGGTGAACATCCGGACCACGAGTGCCACGAATTTCACGCTCACGGCCGACCTCGTTCGGGAATACATCACGCCTCGGTCCAAGGTTCTGGTTCTCATCAACCCGGGCAATCCGACCGGAACTGTGATTCCGCCGGACGAGGTAGTCCGGATCTGCGAGGTGGCTCGCCAGCATGACCTGCTCGTGGTGTCCGATGAGATCTACGCTCGCATCACATTCGAAGGCCACACGGTGCAGCCGGTAGCACCGCTCCCTGGCATGCAGGACCGTACCTTCACCCTTTCGGGGTTCTCGAAGGCTTACGCCATGACCGGATGGCGGATCGGCTATTTTGCTGGTCCCTCTGACCTCGTGCCGGCGCTGGCCGAGATACACCACTCCTTCGCGATCTCCACCGCCGCCGTGAGTCAGCACGCCGCGCTTGCCGCACTCACAGGTCCGCAGGAGTGCGTGGAGGAGATGCGCCGCACCTACGACGAGCGCAGGAAGGTGCTCTGCGACGGTCTCGCGTCCCTGGGTATACCGTTCGCCGAAACCCAAGGGGCCTTCTACGTCTACGCGAAGGTCGCGGAGACCGGTATCGGCGCCACAGAGTTCTGCGAGCGCCTCCTCCGCGAAGGGCAGGTCATGATTTTTTCAGGACTGATCTACGGGGACTACACGGACGACTACGCGCGCTTCTCCCTGACTCAACCCATTCCTCGCATCCACGAAGCACTGGAACGCATGGCCCGGGTGGTCGCGTCCATACGCCAAGAAACCTCCGTCGCATGACAGGACACGCACCGATGAAATCAGACAATCCGAATGTTCGCGGGATCAAGCACATGGCCTTCGCTGTGCGAGATGCCGCGAAGGCGTTGAAGTCCTACGCCCGTTTTCTACACGTTCCCGCCTCGACGGACATCGAGGTCTACCCCAAGTCGCAGAACCGGGTGGCGCTTTTTTATCTCGGGGGAATCGAGTATCAGCTCTGCGAGTCCATGGACCCCGAGGGACGGTTCGCGAAGTGGATCGCGGAGCGGGGTGCCGAAGGTCTTCACCACATCTGTTACGAGGTGGATGACATCGACGCGGCTCTAGACCACGCGAAAGCCCAGGGGGCAGAGCTCAGGATCTGCCAGGCCTGCCAGATCCACGGCTCCCATCCGCACCCTGAGGGATGGGTCGCCTTTTTGGATGACGAGGCGGGGGGTATCGAGATCGAGTTCATGCAGGTCTACACGACCGAACAGTTGAAAGAATACGAGGATTTCAAGGGAATTTGAAATGACGTCGACCCGTACCGTCACCGTAGGAACCGCCAGCGCAGCGCCAGGGACCGCTGTCCGTGGGGCGATTCCCGTAACCGAACTTGCCGGGGGGACCCCCCTCGAGATTCCCGTCGTGGTCGCCAATGGGGCCAACGAGGGGCCCTGCTTCTGGGTCAATGGGGCGATCCACGGCGATGAGCCAGAGGGGCCGTTGGCCTGTCAGATCGCGCTTGCGGAGGTGGACCCAGCACAATTGTCGGGGACGCTCGTCCTCTGCCCGGTGTTGAATGTTCCGGCCTTCGAGGCGGCGCAGCGAGGCAACCCGGCGGACACCTTCGCCTACGACATGAACCGGATTTATCCGGGGAACCCCGCCGGCTACCTCAGCGAGCGCGTGGCTGCCGCCCATGCGGCCGCCATGGGACCTGTCGCGGATCTGGAGATCTCGATTCATTCGGGTGGATCCCACTCCTTCCTCGACAAGGCCATCTTCGTGGACGAGCGGCCCGAGTCGGTGGAGTTAGCGACGGCCATGGGCGTGGGTTGGGGGTGCATCATGTCCTCCTTCAACCCGTCGGGAAGTCCCATGGCGTACATGAAGGAGCTCGGGAAGGTCGGCATCACCGTGGAGCTTGGTGGACGTTCCGCGACCTCTCCCTCCGCGTTCGCTCGCGTGGGTCGTGAGCTGGCCGACAGCATCCTCAACATCCTACGACACTACGAGATGTATCCTGGCGAGGCGCTGTATCCGTCACCGCGCTACCGGGGTCAGCAGGAGGCGCTCCTCGCTCCTGCGTCCGGGATCTTCATTCCGGAGCCGGGCGTCGAGTTCCTCACCATGATGGCGAAGGGCGATCCGATTGCGCGGATCGTAAATGTGTTCGGAGACACGCTCGCCCAACTCGAGGCGCCGGCGGATGGGATGTTCTTCGGGCTGCGGGCACTCCCCAACGTCACCACCGGGGACTGGTGTTGCTTCTTCTGTAAAGTCGAAGGGACCCGAGACTGATTGTGGAGACCCAACGCGACTTCGTGGGCTACGGCCCGAGCCCACCGGATATCTGGTGGCCGGGTGGAGCACGCGTGGCCGTAAATTTCGTACTGAATTACGAAGAGGGGTCGGAGTACTCCCTAGAGGATGGAGATGGACGCTCCGACGCAGCGCTTTCAGAGGTGGCGCAGACCCGGGTGCCCGTGGGCCAAAGGGACCTCGGGGCGGAAAGCATGTTCGAGTACGGGAGTCGGGTGGGGTTCTGGCGGTTATACCGGCTCTTCCGCGACCGGGAACTGCCGCTCACCGTGTTCGCCTCGGCGCTTGCCCTTGAGCGAAATCCTGCCGCGGCCCAGGCTGTCGCCGACAGCGATTGGGACGTGGTGTGTCACGGGAGGCGGTGGATCGAGCACTACCTCCTCGACGAGGCCACGGAACGAGATGAGATCACCCGGGCGTTCGATACGATTCATCGACTGGTCGGCCGCGCTCCTGAAGGATGGTACTGCCGCTACGCACCGTCCTCTGTCACGCGGCGGCTTCTCGTCGAGCACGGGGGCTTCACCTACGACAGCGACGCCTACAACGACGAACTGCCCTACTGGGTCTCGGTGGCGGATCAGCCCCACCTGGTCGTGCCGTACTCGCTGGTAACCAACGACGCGAAGCTCGTGGGAGGCCCCCTCGTGACGGGGAGGGCCTTCGGAGAGTTCCTCATCGACGCCTTCGAGGAACTCGCCTCGGAGGCCGCGGTGCACCCGCGGATGATGTCCGTAGGGATGCACGCCCGCATCCTGGGGCAGCCCGGTCGAATTGGGGGGCTCCGAGCTTTCATCGAACACATAGAGAATCGGGACGACACGTGGATCTGCCGGCGTGGGGATCTCGCGGCTCACTGGCGTGCGCAGGTGCCTCCCCCGGAGGTGCGCGCATGCACCTAGTCGCTCGCGACCCGGATCCGGCTGCGTTTGCGCCGTTCGGGACCTTTCTCGAATCGCCGGCCGGAGTGGGGGATCGGTCGATGTTCAGCCAGTGGCTGGAGCCGGTGCCCGGTCTTTCGCAGCAGTGCCACCTGAATCGGGTGGCTCCCTCGACGCTCCCGGTCCGCTTGGAAACGGTCGAGCGCCACCCCCATGCCTCCCAGCTCTTTCTTCCAATGGGGGTATCACGCTACCTAGTGACCGTCATGCCGGCCGACGAGGCTGGGGCCCCTGACACCGCAGGCGCGCTTGCCTTCGTCCTCCAGGGCACCATGGGCGTAGCCTACCACCCAGGGACATGGCACGCCGGGATTTCTGTACTCGATGCCGAGGCAAGCTTCGCCGTCCTTATGTGGCGGGGCGGGGACGAGGACGACGTCTTCGCTAGTATCTCCTCGCTCGAGGTAACCGGTGTGGCCCCCGCCACACGAGCACACGCAGATGGCTGAATCCGACGAGCTCGAGGGTGCGCAGTCGGAAGTTACGTCGTCGCTAGGCCCAATCGAGCAGACGCCCCTTAGGGTGCAGGTCGCCGAGCGCCTCCGCTCCGCAATCGTCACGGGCAAGCTCCGTCCGGGGGCTGCGCTGGTGGAGACCGCCCTGGCCGAACAGCTGAACGTAAGCCGTGCGCCCATCCGAGAGGCGATCCAAGACCTCGAGAATGATGGCCTGGTAGAGACCGCGGCCTACAAGGGGAAACGCGTGAAGCCGCTGACGGTTCGAGAGGTGGCTGAAATTTGCGAGATGCGAGAACACTTCGAGGTGATGGCTGTGCGCCGCATCCTGGAGAACGGCACCCCTGTGGACACGCTTTGGGCACCCTGTAGGGCCATGGAAGAGGCGGCCGGGGCGGGTGACCGAGAGGCTCTGATTGCGGCGGACGGGGCCTTCCACCGAACCCTCATCCTTCTCTGCGATCATCAATTACTGGCGCAGCTATGGGCGGGGCTGTACCTGCGTATTCATCAAGTCATGTCGCTTCGCAACGATCTGGAAGTCGACCTGGCGGACATCGCGGGAACACACCCACCCATCGTGAAAGGGCTGGAGGCCAACGACGTAGAGCAGGCGGTCCGCCTCGTCTCCGAGCATGCCAATGCCCTTACCGACTTCGATCCGGTCAGCATCGCCGAGAGGCCGGAATGAAGCCACGTCGGGTGCTGGTTACCGGAGCGGGTGGCTTCGTTGGAAACGCTCTGGCCCTGGGCTTCGCTCGGCTCGATTGGGAGGTGATCGGCCTGGACCGTTCGTTCGACGCGGCATGGGAGGACGATGGTATCCGTCAGGTTACCGCTGAACTCGCCGATGGGGTGCCGTCGGATCTACCAGGAGTAGACCTGGTGGTGCACGCAGCGTGGACTACTACGGACGCCGAGACGCTCGGCGTGACAGCGGCGGCGTATGTCGCCCTGAATGTCCGACCTCTCCTGGCTGTTTTGGAGTACAGCGCCCGGACCCGTCCGGCCGCCTTCGTCTTTCTTAGCTCGTCCGGAGTCTTTGGACTCTCGGACGGCGACGAAGGGCTCACCGATGCCCACCAGCCCACAGGGACGTCCCCCTATGCCGTAGCCAAGAGGGCGGCAGAGTTGCTGGTCCCGGTGGCCCTCGAAAAGGACACGGCGGGCCATGTAATGCGTTTGGGCTACCTCTTCGGTCCCGGCGAGGCGGCCCGACCCAGCCGATTGGGTGTGTCACAGGTGGCCGGTTGGGTGAATTCAGCCCGGGAAGGCCACCCTCTCGCCGTTCGAGCGGATGATCCCCGGCGCGACTGGACCTTCATCGCCGACCTGGCGGCAGCGCTCGAGCGGACCGTGGATGGTCCTGCCGCAGCGGGCCCTGTCCATCTAGGGAGTCCGCACGTACTGAGCGACTCTGCGTTCGCCACCCTCATCGCGTCTCAGCTTTCCGGCCCGAATCCCGTAAGAGCTTCGGCGACGGGAAAGGTCAAGCCACCGATGGTTCCTAGCGACATCCCGGCGCTCCGCGATTTTGCCTGGACTTCTCCGGACGATGGTCTGCGGGTGCTCCTGGCTCGAGAGGTACGGGCGTGACTCCCCTCCGGTTTATCTTGGTTGGGTTGGGTGCCCGGTCTCGCATTTGGCGGAGGGTGTTGGAAGAGCACTCGGACTATCGTTTGGTGGGCCTCGTGGAGACGGATCCGAACCGACTTGCTGAGGCTGTGGCGGAGACGCCTGGGGCCGTAGGTGGCGCATCGTTGGAGGAGGTGGCAGAGGGAACGGACGCGGACGTTGCTCTTCTCTGCACGCCACCGGGTGGACGACACGCGCAGGTGGCTGCCGCGTGTGCCGCCGGCCTCGCCATCTTGGCGGAGAAGCCGCTCGCCGACAGCGTTGCTGCCGCTGAGTCACATGTGACGGCCGCGGCCGAGGCCGGTGTCCCGCTCGCTGTGGGACTCAATTTTCGGTACCTCAAGGTGACTCGGGCGCTCAAGGATTTGTTCTCTCCGGAGCGACTGGGTCAGCCGGAATTTGGCCGATTCACGTATGAGCGGTGGCGAGACGGGAAGCTCCCGAAACTGAACAAGTACCCACTGACCATGACTCAACCTATGCTCTGGGAGCAGGCGATTCACCACTTCGACCTCATGCGCTTCGTTTATGGTGTGGAGCCGGTTTGCATCTCGGCCCGGACCTTCAACCCTTCGTGGTCTATGTACGAGGGCGATGCCAATGTCGGTGCACTCATCACCTTCGCCGGGGGGACCGAAGTCACCTACCAGGGAACGTGGGCTGGGAACTGGCAACACATGGGATTCGAGTGGCGGACCGAGTGTCAGCGCGGGATTGCCGTGCAGGAGGAGATGTTCGGATCGCTGAGCTACGCGTTAAGGGATGACCCGGAGCTGACCCCCGTGCCTCTTGCCCCTGAGGAACCCTGGGTCGACGATGCACGAGCTCTTCTCCAGGATTTCGTCGGCCACCTCCGGGACGAAGCACCACTCCCGTGCCCGGGGACTGATCATCTGAATTCTCTTCGTATGGTGGAAGCCTGCATTCGGTCCTCCGCTGGCGAGGGGGCTGTGAGTCTCTAAGAACAATAGAGGAATATTTGTCGATGAAACTTCGAGTGCATCTGGCCCAAGCCGCCGTATTCCTGGGGACCGTTGTCCTGGTCACCGGCTGCTCTGAACGATCCCCTGACACCATCGTGGTCGGACTTAGCGCCGACATCACGACCTTCGAGCCGGGGATGATCTCTAGTCGGGATAACGGCAACATTGCCCGCCACATTTTCGGCAGCCTCTTCTCTCTGAACCCTGACGGAGAGCACCTGCCGGAGCTTGCCCACACCATGGAGGTCTCGGACGACGGGACGGCCTATATCTACACCCTGCGCGACGGGCTGACCTGTCACGATGGCGAGCCCCTGACAGCAGAAGATGTGGCGTACACCTTCAATCGGGTGGTCGACCCAGAGAACCGCTTCACGGGCAATACGCCCGGTTTCGTCCTCACCGCCATCGCGTTCCGGGGTGCCGAAGTGATCGACGATCTTCGGGTTAAGATCAATCTGGCACGGAAGAATCCCATCGCATTCGGCCTGCTCACCGAAGTCTACATTCACTGCAAGGACAGCTATGAGAGGATGACACTCGATGAAGCGGCATCGGGCCCTGTCGGGTCGGGTTCCTATCGTCTGGCGTCCTGGACCCGAGGGTCGGAAGTGGTGCTAGAGAAGGTCCGAGACCCCGGGACCTTCCAGCAGATCGTGTGGCGAATCATTCCCGAAGCGTCCACTCGGACGGCGGAACTGATCGCCGGAAATGTGGACATCATCACGAACGTGGTCCCCGAGCAGGTCGATGCCATCAATAACTCGGGGCGCGCAGAGGTACGGGTGGTCTCGGGGACCCGGCGCATGTACTTGGGATTCAACCTATCGGAAGAGTCCCGTGCGCAGCCGGGAGGGGATGCGATCCAGGACGCCCGGGTGCGGCGCGCCCTCCAGTATGCCGTGGACGTCCCGACCATTTGCCGGCAACTCCTCAGCTTCGAATGCGAGCGTGCCACGGGGCCGGTCAATCCACCGCTCGGCAATCCCAACCTGAGTCCGTATCCGTTCGACCCCGCGACCGCTGAGCGCCTTTTGGACGAAGCGGGTTGGGCCCGAGACGCGGACGGGAATCGTTTTTCCATCCAGCTCCAAGCGGGACAGGGGCGTTATGTGAACGACGTGAACATCGTCTTAGCCATCGGCCAGTACCTGCAGGACGTGGGACTCGATGTAGATGTGCAGCTCATGGAATGGGCCTCGGTCTACACGCCTCTCCTCCGAGAGCGCAGCATGGGCCCGCTCTTCTTTCTCGGAACGGGAGGGGGGTTGTGGAGTCCCATCTACGACATGACTGATATGGCCGACGTGGCCTCGAGTACCAACTACACCCACTGGGATGACGACCGCTGGTTCAGCCGCTGGGCCGACCTGTCGGACGCTGAGACGCCCGAAGAGACGCGTTCGATCATCGACGAAATGCTGCAAGTGTTCTACGACGATGGGCCCTGGGTGCATCTGTACTTTCAACCGGACTTCTACGGGGTGTCGAATCGGGTCGTATGGGAAGCTCGCCGAGACGAGAGGGTTGAGGTCTTCGAAGCCGGGCTGAGGTGAGCCCGGTGCGGGCATAAAGGGAGGCTCGATGGGATCATATATATTGCGGAGGCTTCTCCAGAGCATCGTCGTCGTCATCGGTGTGACCCTGGTAACCTTTCTCGCGCTCCAAGCGGGAGGCGACCCGACGTACCTGTTCGTTAGTGAGCGGGCATCCCAGGAGGAAATCGAAACGACCCGTCGGGCCCTAGGGTTCGATCGGCCTCTCCATGTTCAGTACGCGAGCTTCGTGGGAGACCTCGCCCGGGGCAACTTCGGGCAGTCCCTCTCCTACCGGCAGCCTGCCATGGATATTGTCCTGGAGGCGCTCCCGGCTACAATCGAACTAACCATCTTTTCCATGGTGATTGCGCTCCTCCTGGCCATCCCGCTGGGGGTGCTGGCGGCGATCAATCGAGGGACGGCGTGGGACGGGTCTATAACCACCTTTGCCATGCTGGGTCAGTCGATTCCGAACTTTTGGCTGGGGATCATGATGATCCTCTTCTTCGGGCTCTACCTGCGCTGGTTTCCCATCTCGGGACACGTCCCGTTCATCGCGCCCATGATGGCTGGAGACTTCGGCACGGCGATTTCGAACCTTCCCCGTACAATCCTCCACCTCATTCTTCCGGGGATCGCGGTAGGGACATACTCTCTCGCGAGAAACACACGCCTTATTCGCTCCTCTTTGTTGGAGGTGATGGAGCAGGACTACGTGCGGACCGCTCGGTCGAAAGGGCTTCCTGAGATGAGGGTCCTGATTCACCACGCCCTGCGCAATGCGTGGCTCCCGGTCGTGACCATCATCGGTCTCGAGTTCGGCTTCCTGCTGGGTGGGGTGGTGGTCGTGGAGACGGTCTTCAGTTATCCGGGGATCGGTCGCCTCCTCTTTGCCGCGATCAATCAGCGGGACATCCCCCTTGTACAGGCCGGGGTCATTCTTCTGGCGGGGATCTTCATTTTGCTCAACCTCGTGGTAGATCTCGTCTACGTCCGTCTTGATCCTAGAATGAAGCTGATGGAGGGACGGGGATGAGCGATCATCTAAGCGTGCCCGCCCGGGATACCGCGTTCCGGCGGGAAATCCGACGGGCTGCTCGCGTGATGGTGGAGGCGCGCTGGCCGATATTTGCAGTGATCTTCCTGCTCGCCGCATCGATTGCGGCTGTGTTCGGCCCTTTATTCGCCCCACTCGACCCAAATCGACAGAACCTCGTTCTCCGGCTAGCCGAGCCCATGGCGGCAGGCCCGGATGGCTCCGTCTTCCTGCTGGGCTCCGATGCGCTTGGCCGGGACGTCTTTTCCCGGCTCCTTTCTGGGGCCCGGGTCTCGCTACTGGTAGGAATCGCCGCCATCACCGTTGGGGGGACGATAGGGATCGTGGCCGGGCTGCTTTCGGGGTACTTCGGGGGATGGGTGGACGATCTGATCATGCGCGTGGGTGATATCCAGCTCGCGTTCCCCTTCATTCTCCTAGCGATCATGTTTTTGGTGGTTCTGGGCGCTGGGGTTTGGAACCTCGTCCTTGTCCTCGGGGTGGGGCAGTGGGTGACGTATGCCCGAATCGTGCGAGCCGATACGCTCTCTCTGAGAGAGAAGGAATTTGTCGAAGCGGCCCGAGCTCTCGGGGACAGCACGCTGTCCATCATCTTTCGGACGATCCTGCCCAACATCTTGGCCCCGCTCACGGTCATCGCCTCGTTCAATGTGGCTTCCGTGATCCTCTCGGAAGCGGCGCTCTCCTTTCTCGGACTCGGGGTGCCTCCGTCGGTTCCTACCTGGGGCAGCATGCTGGCGGAGAGCCGTGACACGCTCATAGCCAACAAGTGGTGGCTCGCGGTCTTCCCAGGTGTGGCCATCATGCTGACGGTGCTGAGTTTCAACATCCTAGGCGACTGGCTCCGGGACTTTTTGGACCCGCGCTTGCGGGAACGCACATAGAATGCTCATAAAACGCACATGAGGAATCGTACATGAAGGTTGGGATCATTGGGGCGAGCTTCGCGAAGGCTGCTTATCTGCCGGCCCTTCGTCACGTGCCTGGAGCCGAGGTCGTGGCGCTGGCCTCGGCGCGGATTGAGCGTGCCCGTGAGGCGGCTCAGGAATTCTGCGTTCCGCACGCCTACGACGACTGGAAGTTGATGCTGGGCTCTCACGATTTCGATCTCGTGTGCATCGCTACGCCGACGGTCTTGCACCAGCCTCAGACGCTCATGGCTCTCGCCGGGGGTGCCCACGTCCTCTGCGAGAAACCCACCGCCATGGATGCTGGGGAAGCGGCCCAGATGCTCGCGGCTGCTGAGTCCGCAGGACGTGTCCATATGATCGACCATGAACTCCGGTTCAATCCCAACCGCATGCGTATCGCCGAGCTCATCTCGGAGGGAGCTCTGGGTGAAATTCGACATGTGGACATCACCAATGTCGGGAAGAGTTGGACCGATCATGCGAGTCGTCGCGAAGGCGACTGGTGGAGCCTCGCGGAAATGGGAGGGGGGCGTCTCGGAGCCAATGGGAGCCACCAGATAGACCTTCTGCGATGGTGGCTGGGCGAGGTCGCGTGGGTCAGTGGTGCTGCGCAGGTCATGATACCTGATCGGACGGACCCGGAGACGGGTCGACCGTGGACTGCGACGGCAGACGATGTGGCCTACTTCACCCTCGAAATGGAGTCGGGAGCTGTCGCTCAGGTACTCATGTCCGGGGTTGGTGCCCACAACATGGGTAACCTGACTCGGATCTGTGGCTCACGCGGAACGATCATCCTGTCCAACGACGACGAGAAACTTCAGTTCGCCAAGGAGGGTGAGGAGTTCCAGGACATCAGTGTCGCCGATCCGAACGGGGAACTCGCCGGGGTGAACGCAGGGGTCTGGAACGTCTCGGTCGTGGCTCTTCTTCAGGAGCTCGCGTCCGCGATCCGGGAAGGGCGGGAGCCCTCGCGGGGTGCCACCTTCGCCGATGGATTGGCGAATCAGAGAGTGCTCGATGCGGTCCGAATTTCGGGAACGGAGCGTCGTTGGGTCCGACCGGAGGACATTAGTGTCGGCTCTTGAAGGGAAGTCCGTCGTGCTCACTGGTGCGGCCCAGGGGCTAGGCGCTGCCATCGCGCGACACTTCCACGAGTTGGGCGCTGGGTTGATTCTGCTCGACCGCGATGGCGAAGGACTGGCCGAGACCTGTGCAGCTTGCCCGGGAGCTACCTCCGCCGTGGTCGACCTTTCCGACGTCGGTGACACGGAGCGGGCGATCGCCGCGGTGGTGACTGGTCCGATCGACACCCTCATCCACAACGCCGCGATCCTCCGGGTCGAGCCGCTTGAAACTGTGAGCCTCGGCATTTTTCAGGCGACGCTCAACGTCGGCATCCAGGCGGCCTTCCAGCTGACTCAGGCGGTGTGGCCACATATGAAGAAGCAGGGTGGTGCACTGGTTTACGTCTCCTCCCGGTCCGGCGTCGAGGGATTCGCCAACGAGACCGCGTACTGTGCCGGGAAGCATGCGCTGGAAGGGTTTTCCAAGTGCTTGGCACTAGAGGGTGAGCCTCACGGAATTCTGTCCGTGACCATCACACCCGGCATGTACATTCACACGCCGATGTCCGAGACGACCTACCCTCCGGAGCTCCGCGAGAAGTGGGTAGATCCCATCGTTTTAGCACCGGCGTTCTCCTATCTCGCTTCCCGGCCCATGCATCTTTCCGGTCAACGACTAGACGCGTGGGTCCTCACTCAGCAGGAACTCACGACATGAGCATGCAGCCCATCTACGACTGGATCGATGCCCACGCCGAGGAGTGTGTCGGAGACCTGCAGCGACTGGTACGACAGCCGTCCATCTCCGCTCAAGGCGTAGGGCTTCGAGAGTGTGCAGAGCTAGTCCGTGAGATCATGCACGACGATGAACTCCCGGCAGATTTCCACGAACTCGACGAGGGCCCTCCGGTGGTATTCGGGCATCTCAAGGCGAAGAAGCCTGCGAAGACCATCCTGTGCTACTCACACTACGACGTGCAGCCTCCGGAGCCGCTCGACGAATGGAGCCACGGCGGACCCTGGTCCGGCGACATCGTGGACGGCGTGCTCTACGGTCGGGGAGCTACGGACAATAAGTCAGGGGTGTTGGCCTTCAACAAAGCCGCGAAAGCCTTCCTGCAGGTCCGCGGTGAGGTCCCGGTGAACCTCAAGTTCCTCATCGAGGGGGAGGAAGAGATCGGGTCCCCGAATTTGGCAGCGTGGGCAGCGCGTAACAAAGAGCTCCTCGAGGCGGACGGAATGCACTGCCTGGACGGATCCATCGAGACGGGCACGGACGTTCCCGACGTCTCGCTAGGGCTCAAGTCCGTACTCTTCGTGGAACTGATTGCCCGAGGGGCGAAGAAGGATGTCCACTCCCTAAATTTTCCTCTGGTCCCGTCTCCCGTGTGGGAGCTCATCTGGGCCCTGAACACGATCCTCGATCGTAATCGCAAGATTCTCATCGACGATTGGGAGGAAGGGATTTGGCAGCTCGGTCCCGATGATGATGCCCAGTTACAGGACAAGGCAGCCCGAGTCGACCTCCACGCCATGAAGGAAGAGTGGGGCATTTCGGAGTTCGCTATGGGGCGTGACGGAGTGGACGCGATCCGAGCACGGACGTACGAACCCACGGCCAACATCCAGGGAATCATTGCTGGATATACCGGTCCCGGTACCAAGACCATCATCCCCAACGAGGCTAGGGTTCGGATCGATTTCAGGCTGATTCCCAACATTCAGCCTGCTGACGCGATCCGAAAACTGAAGGCGCACCTCGAGAAACACGGCTTCGGTCACATCGAGGTCAAGGCTTTCGATGGCGCGGAGCCACCGTACAAAATCTCGGTCAAGGAGGACATAAGCCAGGCGATCATCGCGGCTGCCACTGAGGTCTACGGTGAGCTCCCTGTGGTGAACGGAGTGTCCGCCGAGGGTGCTATTTTGCGCCACGTCTGGATTCCCTGTGTCCTGACAGGCTTCGCCAATCCTGAGGCGAACCTCCATGCTCCAGACGAGAACATCCATGTCGCGAAGTACCTCCAGGGCATCAAGTACGCCGCCGCGATTATGGAGGAGTTCGGGAAGACGTAGGGTGCCGGGTGGCTACGTGGACGAGACTGGAGGCATGAAGAGAACCCCCAGTAGCACTCGCATGGCTTGCAACCGGATTGGTGTTGCTGGCAACTGCCGTGACACTGTTTTTCGGTCGGGATTACCTCTGCGGCGGTAGCATCGTCGTCAGCATAATCATCCCGTTCATCGCTGCGATTCTGATCGTGATCGTGTGGCGCCAGTACGAAAAGCAGCGAACCAAGGAGTTCAAACAAGTTGCTGAGGAGATGGGATCCATTTTCTATCCGAAGGGCGACGACATGCAATTCCGCTGTTCTCCCAAGGGCGTTCCAGAAAGATCCGGAATATGCTGCACGGCGGCTCGGAACAGCTTGAAGTTGGGATTTGCGGCTATCAGTATACGATCGGTGGCGGCGCACATAGTGATACAGTACCAGAAAGCGTTATCTATTTTCGCTCACCAGAGTTGAACCTCCCCCAGTTCGCCCGCCGTCCGGAGAATCTCTTCCACAAAAGAGGCAGTGCGTTGGGCTATCAGGACGAAGAAGGGCTTCGGGTGTTTCGATTGTTCGCGTCCTCTCAACCTAGCTAGCCCCTAGCTCCCCCCTCCGTGGCACCCAGCCACCCTTAGCCAGCAGTGTTCTGCTCGTCCTGAGTTGCGGCCCCGCGGGTTGTCCAAGCACAATTGGGGCAACTTCGGATTTATACACCGCAACCGTTCCATATAGAAGCCTAGGGATTCGGCACCGTATTGGTAGCTCAACCGGATAAAATGCTATGAAGAAGACATGGCCCTTCCTTTTCGTACTCGCAACAATCGGCCTTTCTGGTCAGGACATTCAGGGCCAGTCATTCCCGACAGACGACGCGGTCATCCAACAGATGTGGGACGAGGGGATGGGAAGCCGATCGCAGGTCGTCAACTTGGCCCAAGCACTTCTCGATTCGATCGGCCCGCGACTCATGGGTTCGCCCGGTTTTGATGCTGCTGGTGACTGGTTGATTTCCAATTACACGGCCTGGGGTGTCAGCGCAGAAAGGCAGGTATACGGCACCTGGACCGGGTGGGATCGTGGCTACACGCACCTTGATCTTGTCGCACCTCGGAAACGAACACTGGAGGGAACCATCCTTGCCTGGAGCCCGGGGACCGAAGGCCCAATTGAGGGTGAGGTGATTGTACCGCCACTGTTCGCGAATTCTGACGAATTCGAGGCGTGGTTGCCCCAAGTCGACGGTCGAATTGTCGCGATCTCCCTGGCAGAGCCGACCTGCCGCGAAGATCAGTCTTGGTTGGACCACGCGACACAGGAGTCTTTCCAGGCGCTGAACGCCGCTAGGGATGAGGCACGGCAAGCATTTGGGATGTCAACACGGGCTATGGGACCTGGGGCTCCGGAGAGAATTGCGGCGGCGGGTGCGATCGCAGTTTTAACTGGGCGTTGGTCTGCAGGCTGGGGCGTGGACAAGATCTTCAGCTCTCCGACCACGGGCATACCCGGGGTCCATCTGAGCTGCGAGGACTACGGCCTTGTTACTCGATTAGCAGAGAGGGGACAGTCACCTAGGATCCGGATCGACGCCCAGGCTGAATTTCTCGGTGAGGTTCCGGCATTCAATGTGGTTGGCACAATTCCCGGCACCGAGTTGCCAGACGAATACGTGCTCCTGAGTGCGCACCTTGACTCGTGGGACGGAGCTTCAGGTGCAACCGACAACGGCACCGGTACGGTCATGATGCTTGAGGCGATGCGGATTCTGAAGGCAGCGTATCCCAACCCGCGTAGGACAATCATGGTCGGACATTGGGGAGGCGAAGAGCAGGGGTTGATCGGCTCGGCAGCTTTTGTAGCCGACAATCCGGAGGTTGTCGACGGTTTACAGGCCGCGTTTAACCAGGACAACGGGACTTGGCGGATTGATTACATACGGATGCAGGGATTCACCGGTGCCGGCGCGCATTTCGGTAGATGGTTCTCAAAAATGCCGGTGGAGATTACCGGCCAAATAGAATTGGATATTCCCGGGGTTCCGGAGACTGGCGGAAGCGATCATATGTCTTTCATCTGTAAGCCCGTTCCGGGATTCCGTCTCCAGTCGAACTACCCGGATTATCGGCAATACACCTGGCATACCAACCGAGACACGTTCGATAAGGTTGTTTTTGCGGACCTCCGTAATAACGCGACCCTTGCCGCGATGCTCGCGTACCAGGCGTCAGAGGATCCAGAGCGGGTGCCCGCGGACACCCGGGTCTTGCCCACCGATCCGCGTACGGGTCAACCTGGACAATGGCCTCAATGTCGGCCGCCGAGGCGCAGTCCGGGTGATGGACTATGACGAGCATCGTAGGCAATCCATTTGATCAAATCTTTTTTGCGCAGGGGATTTTCTAATTTCAAATTGAGTAGGAGCCCCAGACCCCGAAAAATTATCTGCAAAAATTTAGACCCACTATATCGAATGCTACGAATGCGAGAAGGAGATCAGCGACAAGGCACCCGCCTGTCCGCATTGTGGGGCCCCTAAGGGCGGGAAAAAGGACGGTGCGTACAAGACCTACTACGAGAACGGTAAGTTGCGGATAAGGAGCACCTAAAGGACGGGTTTCGAGACGGACCGACTGAGGGCTACCACGAGAACGGTCCGTTACAGCAGAAGCTCACCTTCATAGCGAGTCCGCTCGTTTTCCTGGCGCTAGCCGCGCTGGCGTGTATCATCCCGGCACGGAGAGTCGCACGGATCCACCCGGCTGCTGTCGTGCGGGGTGACTGAGCTGGAATAGAACAAGCGCAGCCTAGGGGAATGGGCCTCCAGTGCATCGATTCGGGCTAGTCGAACAGTATTACGGAGAACACAGTTATGGCGACCGATCCTAGGGATATCATGAAACTTACGGCCACGGCGACCGATCGCAGGGACTTCCTGAAGCTCGCCGCGGCAGCGGGGGGGGCAGCCGCTCTGACGCTCAGCGCCGCCGCATGCGTTCAAAAGAAGGGTGAGGACGGCGAGAGTCTGGTTGGATCTCCGAAGAGAGCCCTCCGGATCCTCATCCTCGGCGGCACCGGTTTCATTGGCCCTTATCAAGTTCGGTATGCGCTGGAACGAGGTCACTCGGTCACGATCTTCAACCGGGGACGTACCAACACCCATCTCTTTCCCGAAGTGGAGAGGCTTGTCGGGGACCGCAACGGGCAGTTGGACTCGTTAGCGGGGCGGACATGGGACGTCGTCTTCGACAACTCTCGATCCAATCCCGATTGGGTGCGCCTGTCTGCCGAGTTCTTGAAGGACTCCGTGGACCGGTATTTCTACGTCTCGTCACGCTCCGCGTATAGCGATACGAGTACGGTCCCCATGACCGCGGACGCGCCGACCTTCACGTATGAGACAGCTGGGGTCAGTCGGGATGCGGAGCAGCTGCCGTACGGTCTCGCGAAGGCGCTCTCCGAGAGAGAAGCCCAACGTATTTTAGAAGGCCGCACGAATATCGTGCGACCTGGGCTCATCATCGGTCCCGACGACGAGACAGACCGTTTCACATATTGGCCTGTGCGTATCCATCGGGGTGGAGAAGTGCTTGCGCCTGGTGACCCGACCGACCCCGTGCAAATCATCGACGTGCGCGACCTGACTGAATGGATGATCCGCATGGCCGAAGACGGCACGACTGGGGTATTCAATGGTGTAGGACCGAGGACGCCGCGTCCCATGGCGGAGCTTCTCTACGGGATCCGTGGCGTGACCACGGCGGAGACGACGTTCACTTGGGTGAACCGTGAGTTCCTCAGCGAGATCGGTATCCGCCCTTATTCAGATATGCCTGTCTGGAGACCACCGACCGAAGGATCTGAGGGCTTCGCGCGATTCGACCTCACCCCAGAGATCGAGGCAGGACTGACGTTCCGGCCGCTGGCGGTCACTGCCCGCGACACCTTGGAATACCACTTCTCTCGCACTCCTGAGCGGCAGGCAGATTTTAGAGCGGGCATCTCGGCGGAGCGCGAAAAGGAAGTCCTGGCTGCCTGGCACGCCCGGCGCTAGGAACGCTTACATGGAGCCAGTGGCCGATCGCGACTACTTGAAGTCCGCCGCCGCCGCGGCACCGGCGCTCACGATCGTATCGGCACGCGAGCCACTAGATGTAAAACGTACCGAAAATGCGGCCGTATCCTCGCTCCTTTCGCCTCAGGCGCTCTGGGTTGATGAGACCGATCAGAGCGCTAACGTGCGTGCGGGCGTGCGCGGGAACGTAGTTCTGGTTCCTCCGCAAACCGGAACCCCTCCCAATGCACTGGAACCATTCGTGAGCAACCGCCACGGGCCCACCCCCCTCCGTAGCATCCAGTTTTGAATAGCGCTCCGATGAAGGTGCCGCTGGGACGAGAATTGACCGATTGAGTGCTATCGCCTAAGCGTACGTTCCCCAACCTCAACCTCCGTCGAAATCATGCGCAGTGAACATCAGCAGGCCCTAGCGAGCCGACGAGCCCTCGCCCCCACTTTTTTGGCGGCAGCGGTCGTCTTGGCGCTCGCCGCCTGTGATTCCCCTCCGACCAGCTTCGACGAGCTCGCCGAGGCGAGACTGCCACAGATCGAAGGTTCGATCCAGATCCCGTCACTGCGGGCCGAAGTGGAGGTGATCCGGGACTCGTGGGGCGTTCCTCACATCTTCGCCGACAACCTCGACGACCTCTTCTTCGCTCAGGGCTTCGTTCAGGCACAGGACCGGCTCTGGCAGATGGACATGTACCGGCGGGCCGGCGAGGGTCGCCTCGCTGAGATCCTCGGGCCCGAGGCACTCCGGCACGACCGCGTCGCGCGCCTCCTCAAGTACCGTGGTCCTTGGACCGACGAGGAGTTCAACAGCTACCACCCGGAGGGGCGGCGTATCTTGCAGGCGTTCGCGTCGGGCGTGAACGCATACATGGCCCACGCAGAAAGCGCCGGCGAGTTGCCGGTGGAGTTCGAGATCACCGGCATCCGACCCCTCCCGTGGTCGATCGAGACGCCGCTTCTCAGGATCGCGACCGCGATGCCCACCGGCGATGCTCGACGTGAGTTTTCGCTCGCGCAGAGCGTTGAGGAATTCGGAGCGGCGGAGGCCAACCGGAGGGCGCGGCCGACTCCGTACCGTGACCTGATGGTTCCGAGCGACGTGGACTATTCGATCATCGGCGACGCCGTGGCCGCCGGCCTCCGCGGCTTCCAGGGAACGGTCGTCGAACCGCCCCTCGTGGCCCCATACGACTCCTGGGTGGACGCGCAAGTCTCAGCCAACCTCGGCGCTCGGGAGAACTCACCGGGCAGCAACAACTGGGCGATCAGCGGTAGCTTGACCGCCAGCGGCGAGGTGATCGTCGCGAACGATCCGCACCGAGGCGTCAACAACCCGTCGCTGAGGTACATGGTGCACCTCAACGCTCCGGGTTGGACGGCGATCGGTTCCACCGAGCCGGTCATCCCGGGTGTTGCGATCGGCCACAACGGACGCGTCGCGTGGGGCCTCACGATCGTCGGGACGGACCAGTCCGATGTCTACGTGGAGGAAGTGAATCCGAACGATCCCAACCAGGTCCTCTGGAACGGGGAGTGGGAATCGCTCCGCATCGAGTACGATACGGTCCTCGTGAAGGGAGCCGCACCCGAGGTTGTCGAACTCAAGTTCTCCCGTCACGGTCCCATTTTCTATGAGGACGCAGAGAACCAAAAGGCGTATGCGCTGCGCTCGACGATGCACGAGCCGGGGTCGACCGGATACCTGGCGGCGCTTCGCCTCAACGTCGCGGACGACTGCGTCGAATTCCTCGATGCGCTCGACGCCTGGATGGCTCCGACGGAGAACATGGTCTGCGGTGACGCGGACGGGAATATCGCCTGGCAGGCGTCAGCTCTCTCTCCGAAACGAGACGGGTGGCAGGGTCGTTTGCCCGTCCCCGGAACCGGCGCGTACGAGTGGGACGGATTTCGCGACGACCTCCCCCGGGAGTTGAACCCGGAACGCGGATGGATCGCGACCGCAAACAATGACATTCACCCCGAGGGATACGACCCCCCCCTCTTCTTCAAGACCCAGGGCCCGTTCGAGCGCTTCGATCGCGTCTCCAGCCTGCTCGCCGGCGGCAGCGACTTCACCGTCCAGGATTCCCGCGATCTGCAGCATGACGCCTATTCGGCCTCAGCGGCGACATCGCTGGAACTTTTCCGCGGATGGACCTCCGACGATCCGGAGATCGAGGGGTACCGGCAGGAACTAGTCGCATGGGACGCTGTGTACGACCGCGACAATCGTGCGGCAGCCATCTTCGGGCAACTGCGCCTCATCTTGTCGGGCGGAGGCCGCGGGGGGGGACCGGCTCCAACCAATATCGACCCTGAGGCGGCACTCACGACCGCGCTCGAGCGGCTCCGTGAGCAGCAGGGCGACGATCCGGCGCAGTGGCGGTGGGGGCGCACGAATCGGAGTGAGTTTCCCCACTCGCTCGTGTCCGCATTCGACATACCCGCGGTCGAGCGGCTCGGCGGTGGGGGTACGGTGGCCGCAGTCGGCGCAACGTATCGGGAGATCATCGACTTCTCCGATCTCGACGGCTCGGTCGCGACGAACGCACCCGGTCAGTCCGGCCGTCCCGGAAGCCCCTTCTACGGCAATCTCGCGCAGAGCTGGGCCGACCAGGAGTACTTCCCGATGTCGTTCAGTCGGGAAGCCGTCGAAGCGAACGCGGCGTATCGGCTGAGGCTCGTGCCGGGCGGCTGACCCCGGGTCAGTTGTTCGTCGCCAGGCACGAGAGTCGCGTCAGCCTTCACCTGGATCAAGCTGCAATTAGTGAGGCTATGACGGCCACACGCCGACCCTGCGGCCTAGCTGACGGCAACGAGCCCCCTCCGTGGCACCCCGCTATCCAGCACTGTTCTGCTCGTCCTGATTTGCGGGCCTGAGTGGCACGGAGCAGAATCGGGGTATGTGCCAGCTACTCTCTGACATCGCAGTGATCCCCGACCATGACCGTCGTGGTACGACGTTTGAGCGGGCGGTGAAGTGGCTGCTCGAGAACGCGCCAGAGACACGCCATCAGTTCAAGAAAGTATGGCTGTGGGACGACTATCCTGATCGCGGGGGTGGGGACCTCGGGATTGGTCTCGTAGCCGAGACCCTTGGGGGTCGAGGGAGTAGACGACGACATCTGCGTTCGGCAAAGCAACTAGGACGATGGGCCACGTGGCGAGGTGGTGTAGATCCTCCGGGGTGACCTTCCTGGCCAACCTGCTCGCATCCATGACGATGCCGCTCTACTGGCGGAGCCCTCTATTATTAGATAACAGTGTGTAGAGCTAGCTCTTGTTTTAGAAAGTCTAGGAGGATTCAATGCTGAAGAAGCTGATGACCATCGGGTTATTGAGCAGTGCGACCGTCAGTTGCGCGGATGCCCAGACTAGCGCGGACGACCAGGACGTGCTCGTCGTGGGCGCCCAGATTAGCGCGGACGCTCAGGCTAGTGAGGGGGCAACTCGGATATCGATAGCATCGTACAGCGTTCGCTTTAGTGATATCCCTGCGTTTTCTGCCCTCTATAGGGGTGCGGCAGTGCCTATAATGGAAACCCTAGTGGAAGATGGAATGATCGGGGGTTATGGCGTACGGATGCATAACGTGGGTGGTAAGTACAATATCCGCTGGAGTTTATCAGGTATGGAAGGAAGTAATTTCGAACAAGCTTGGACAGCGATCACTACTGGATTAGATGCTGCGGATTCTGAAGCATTAGAGGCATTCAACAGGAGTATTCTGGCTCACAAGGACGAGATCTGGACTCTTGGTGCGCGGAATGTGGAATCACCCGATGAAGCAGCCTACCTGTACGAGAACCTTTTTAAAGTTAATCGAGCTGACTTGGCCAAATGGAATGAACTTTGGGGCGAGGTCCTGCCAGCGCTTGATGTAGCAATCTCTGATGGACTCATGAGAGGATATGTGGTAGAGGATCATAATATGGGTGGTGAATTCAACTGGAATCTGGTCGTCTTTTTCGATGACTGGGATACCATTGATGATGCCCAGGTTGTTTTCTTCGAGAACATCCCCCTAGATCATGAAATCTGGACCATGGCTATCGCCCACAAAGATGAACTGTGGGCACAAATGCCAGACATGAACTGAACACGATACGTTATCGATCCCGAGCCGTTCTGCTGCTCTGTCGGATTTGATGGATCAACCGAAAGCCAGACAGTCAGGTCACCCCGCTTTTTCAGACCAGCCTCGTATTCGGGCCAGTTCCGCACCCGAGACTGAGACTTCGCATACTTGTATTGGCTGCGCTCGGGATACTTCATCGGTGGGGACCTCGGGCAGGGGGCGTTTCGTCCTCATCGGGTAGCTAATCCCGGAGCCATGCACCAACGCCGCTCTGGTATGCGGCATGACTCTTGATCTCACCGTCGCGCAGTCGGTGCCCCCCCCTCGCTTGTGCGCATCCGCGCCGAACAGAAAATTCGCGTCTCGCGGCTTGCCCCCTCGCCGTCGTGGTCCTATTTGTTGCGGCCCGTTTGTCCCGGTACTCAGGAGTTGTTCTGATGCGTTCTAGACTCGGCGCCTTTCTGTTCGTAGCGCTCGCGCTTGCCACTCCCGCCCAGGCTCAACAGGCCAACTCGGATCGGCTGACCCACCTGGACGTGTTCAATCTCGAGTATGTGGGCGATCCGCAGCTTTCACCGGATGGGTCGACCATCGTGTACGTGCGCCGGTATGCGGACGTCATGACGGACATGAACTACTCGAACCTCTGGGTCATCAAGAGCGATGGCTCCGGGCACCGGAGGCTCACCACCGGGGACTTTCAAGACAACGTCCCACGCTGGTCACCGGACGGCACACGTGTGGCGTATGTCTCCGATCGCGAGGGGATGCCACAGATCTTCGTGCGCTGGATGGATACGGGCGAGGCCGCACCAGTGACCGATCTCACGGAGCCCCCGATGGGCGTCGAGTGGTCGCCGGACGGTGCGCAGATTGCCTTCGCCAAGCTCGTGCCCGAAGCGGCGCTCGTGATCGGTGAGATGCCCGAGGCCCCGGCCGGAGCGGAATGGGCCGCACCGGCCAAGTATACAGATGATATGGTGTTCAGATTCGACGGTGTCGGGGAGGTTCCGCCGGGAAACACGCATCTCTTCGTCGTTCCTGCCGAGGGGGGCACCGCGCGCCAAGTCACGGGAGGAGCCCGGAGCTATGGCACCGCCTTTGGCGGGGCCAGCTTCGGTTGGACGCCGGACAGTCGCAGCCTCGTAGTGTCTGCCAATCTCCGGGAGGACGCGGAGATGGCGATGAGGGATTCCGAGATCTATGAGATTTCGGTTTCGGACGGCTCTCAGGTTCAGCTCACGGATCGTCGGGGGCCGGATGGTTCTCCGATCGTTTCGCCCGATGGCCGCCACATCGCCTACCTGGGCAACGAGGAGCGGAACCTCGGGTACCAGCTGACGAAATTGTATGTGATGAATCGCGACGGGTCGGGTGCTCGGAGCATCTCGGATCACCTGGATCGTACGGTCGGATCGCCGCAGTGGGCACCGGACGGAAGCGGGATCTACGCCGCGTATACGGATCAAGGGGACCCGAAGCTGGCGCTCTTTTCGCTTAACGGCAGTCACGAGGTCGTTGCCGAGGAGCTCGGATCAGGCCAGTCGGCATACGCGGGCGCCGCGGGCTATTCACTCGGAAGCGACGGCTCGATTGCGTTTCTGACCAACGGGCCACACCGCCCCGGTGATGTGGCCGTGATGCGCCGAGGAGGCGGGGTCAGCGTACTCACCGAGGTGAACGCCGATCTCTTCGCTGGTAAGGAGCTTGGCGAGGTGGAGGAGATCAGATGGGAGTCTTCGATAGACGGTCGCGAGATCCATGGCTGGATCATCAAGCCTCCGGGATTCGACCCCGCTCAGAAATACCCGCTGATTCTGGAAATCCACGGCGGACCGTTCGCGGCCTACGGCGATGGCTTCGACGTCGAAAAGCAGATGATGGCGGCGGATGGCAACGTGGTTCTCTACACGAACCCACGCGGCAGCACGAGCTACGGAGAGGACTTCGGAAACCTCATCCACCACGCGTATCCGGGGGACGACTTTTACGATCTGGACTCCGGTGTCGACGCGGTCATCGACCGGGGGTACATCGACGAGGACAACCTATTCGTGACTGGGGGGAGCGGGGGTGGCGTGCTCACGGCGTGGATGGTGGGCAACACCGATCGCTTCAGAGCGGCACTTTCGTTCTACCCGGTCATCAACTGGTATTCGTTCAACTTGACCGCCGACATCGCCGCGATGACGACCCGCTATTGGTTTCCCGGCAACCCGTGGGACAACGTCGAGCACTACGAGAGCCGCTCGTTGCTCTCGGTCGTGGACAACGTCACAACCCCGACGCTCATCATGACAGGGGAGGAAGACTGGCGGACGCCGATGTCCGAATCGGAGCAGTACTACAAGGCTCTGAAGTTAGTGGGCGTGGAGACGGTTCTCGTCAGAGTCCCCGGTGAGTCACACGGGATCTGGGGACGACCGAGCCACGGTATTTCGAAGATGACGACCCTCAAAGGCTGGTTCGATAAGTACCGAGTGCCGACGCGACCGGTCAGCTGATCAAGGACTGAAGGGCGGCTGAGGCAGGGGAGCGAGGAAGGGGTGATGCGGAGCGACTCGACCCGACTTCCTGAGTTCGATCCATCGCTCGGGGAGCATATGCGCGCCGAGGCTCGCTCGCCAAAGCGTAGTGCGGATGGTTCGCACGGAGATCCGCAGCGCAGCCAAAAGAATGTCTGCCCCATGATTACGATGACGCGAACGGCGACCGAGAAGGTCCTTGACTTCGTCTGGGAGCATGGCGCCGCAGGGTAACTCGGGACTCCGCGTGGCGGTGCTCCCTGGTGGATGCTCGGGCTTCCAGCACGGGTTGAACGTAGAAGAGGAACCCGAGGCCGACGACGACATCATTGAAGTAGACGGCGTGAAGGTGTTCGTGGACCCGTTCAGTGCGCAGTACCTGGAGGGGGTCGAGATCGACTGCGTCACGAGCATGATGGGTCAGGGCTTCACATTCCGGAATCCTAGCTCGAGTGGCGGCTGCGGGTGCGGGAGCTCGTTCACCGTCTGACGGCACCGCCTCCGTGGATCTCGGGCGTGCCACCATCGCCGTCCGAAGGGAGGCAGGCAGTGAAGAAGTCGAACTCACAGCGCATCGCGTACCGGTACATGCCGGCGACTTCACGACTGTCCTCGGCCAGATGATCGAGCAGTGACTCGAGCTCGCTGGCCAGTGCTTCGAACTCCGGGCTGGAGTAGGTGGCGATCCAGTCCCGATAAGGGTTTCCAGAGTGGTCGTGGGTGGCCAACCCTTGGCCTAGGTGGGCATAAAGCCGCATGCAAGGCGTCATCGCTGCCACGATCTCCCCCACTTCGGCGGTCCATGCCGTGTGAAGCAGGAAGTCCGTGTAGGCCCTCGTGGCTGGGTATGGCCGGACGTTCACCAACTCGATGCTCAGACTCTCGGCATACCCCTCGTGAAGCTTGAGTTCGTCGAGCACACCCCCCATGAGCCGGTGCAGTCTCTGGGCCACGTCGATCTGCTCTACTGCCTTGGCCGTGGCCAGGGCATAGGCGCTGAAGAAGGCCCCCAAGAAGAACGCGTCCTGGGCCACATAGCCCCTGAACGCATCCGCATCCAGGGTCCCGTCTCCCAGCCCTTGGACGAACGGATGGACTGAGCAAGCCTGAACCTGCGTGAGATTCTCCTCCCACAGGGTGACGTGCAACGGCTGAGTCGTCATCTCCTTCTCATCCCTACCAGGTCATCCGCCAGAAATCCCGCTCGTGGCGCATCACCTCGTTGAACTTCTGCTGCTGCCGATTGGTGGCGCTAGAACCTGACCGGGATCACGATCACACCGCTCTTCGACTACTGCATCTCGCCAGAGCCAGAGTTCCACATGTCGAGCGTCACCTTCCAATTGCCGGAACTGTCTTTCCTCCAAATGTGGAGGTCTCGGTCGTGGTCTGTGGTAATGCTTCCATCTGGCGCGGTGTAGGTAAAGTGGAGCATGCTAACTGTATAGCCCATGCTGCCATCTTCCGAAATCGCGGAGGACAGGTGCTCGAACTCGGCGGCTGCGTTCGGATCCGACAAACCCGCTTCGAACAAGGCACGCACCGAAGCGTTATCGGAGAGCATCTCGGCGTTTGGTGGATAGAAGAGCGCGTCATCTGCGATCCATGACATGATTCCTTCCAAGTCAAATGCCGAAATAGCCCCGGTGAACGCCACGTTCGCGGCCTCCAACTGAGAACGCTCAGTCTCGTGGTTTATGGGTGCAGTCTCCGTCGCACACGCAGCGATACTGCCCGCGATGATGAGTGAAGAGACGCTTCTGAGTCCGAGCATGAGAGTCCTCTGAACAGAGTGGGTTAACAAATGACTGTAGTGCCATAAGACCCGCTCAAGCCACTGCCGTCAACATGAGACTTGTTTCTACAAGTGAGACCACCAGTAACGGGCACGAGTGTGCTGCGCCTCCTCCCTCCATTGGTGATAGATGACGCAGGGATTGATCGTGTGGCCGCGGCTGTGATCGACGTCCTAGGTACACCGGTGTGAGTGCCCGCCGGACCTCGACGGCTGCGCCGGGCGAGTACCGTGGTGATTTCCTTCTGGTGTCCGCCCCGCTCGTGTGGCCACCACGAAGGGTGCTCCCACCGTCATCAAGTGACGTAGGCGGAGCTTCGTACCCCTCTCGTCGTCCGTGATCGTTCCACACAGCTCTGTCCGTTTCCCGCCGGTCTGCACGCATCGCTCGCCCCGGTCTCGTTTCAGGGGGGCACGTCGGTGGCACCCAGCCACACCGAGCGATCAAGCAGTGTTTTTCGCGTCCCGAGTTGCGAGCCTAAGTGGAATGGGGCAGAATTGATGCATGGGCCTCGGCTGGGCTATAGCTATTGATTTGGTGAAATAAAACAATGATTAGAATCAACTCTTCAAGCTCTGTCGTTTCCCTGGCGATCCTGATCTTCGTGTCATCAGGCCTGCCACTCGCCGCTCAACAAAGTGAAGACTTTCAGCCACGGAACGTCATTTCGGCCAACCCGTTTGGACTTATGCTGGGGTTATTCAACGCAGAGTACGAGCGTGTCATCTCTCGGACCAGCACAATTGGCTTTGGGGGTTCCACTATAGAAGTGGAAGCGTGCTGCGATGAGATGGAAAGTGATTTTTCGGTCGAAACTCAACGATATGTCAACCTTGACGTGTTCTGGCGGTTTTACCCAGGCAGTAACCGGACCCGGACGTACAGAGCTCCTGTCGGGTGGGCATTTGGCGTGAAGGCGGGCATTACCGGGGTAGAGGGTGAGACCTACTTCGGTTATGGCTTTGATCTCAATCGCAGCTGGGTCCTAGGACCAAACGACAACTTCTATGTCGGCCTCGGGATTGGCCTAAAGCGACTCGTCGGAGCCTCACAGGACGTGGATCTGACGCTTATACCAACGATCCGAATCGCGAACGTCGGCTTTATTTTTTGATCATAATGACAATTGATAGATCATAAGTGCGGTCGCTCGGAATAAGGTGAATCCTTCTTGGGAACGCCGTTTTCCCGCGCCTGCGCATATGTTCGCGAACGGTGTGCCCTCAGCCGTCCCTCTGCTCACACAAGCACAGAGCCTCCACGGGGAAGGCGCCGCATGACTCGTGAGCAAATAGGGGCCCAACGACTGTCTCGCGAGTGGCTGGAGGCGCATCCCCCCGGTGGCCACTAGCCCCTCCCACCGCACTGGAGACCTTCTTATGCGCCCATTCCTGATCCTGGCAACTGCTGTTGCGCTCACGCAGTGCACGGCGCCTCCCACTGACGAAGCACAAAAGCCCCGTGTCCTGATTCTAGTCGTGGACGGATTGCGCCCGGACTACGTGACTCCCGAACTCATGCCTCGCCTGAATGCTCTGGCAGAGCAGGGTGTTCGGGGCCTCGCTCATCACGCTGTCTTTCCTACTGAGACGAGAGTAAACGGCCCCTCGATCTTCACAGGGCGTTATCCGGGCGGTCACGGCCAGATGGGAAACACCGTCTTCTTCGAGCAAGTGGACTCGAGCCGCGTCCTCAATGCCGGAGATGCTGCGGACCTCCGCCTCATCGACGAAGCGACGAACTCCGCGCTCTTAACGGCCCCCTCACTGGGCGAGATCCTGGAAGAGCAGAGCCTGACCTATTTCGCAGCTTCGTCCGGAGGAAGTGGATCGGGACTTCTGATGAACCACCGGGGTGCCAGTGCCGGCTTGGTCCACCACACCTTCGCGCTTCCGGACACACTGGACTCGATCGTGGAAGAGCTATTGGGTCCGGTACCGAGCATCCCGACGGGTAGCCCCTCGGTGCCTCTGGCGGCACGCGCCATCGATGCCCTCCTGCGTATCGGTGTGGACCGGGCAGATGCGGATGTGCTCGCAATCTGGGTCACCGAGCCGGACGGCACGGGACACCGGCACGGAGTCGGGGCTCCCGAAACGCTCTCGGTGCTTGCTGACGTCGATGCCGAGATCGGGCGGCTGCTCGACGGGCTGAAGGAACGTGGAGTTCTCGCCACGACGAACATTCTCGTCACCTCTGACCATGGCTTCTCGACCCGCACGGGCTCGGAGTCCACATCGGCCCTTCTCGTGGAAGCGGGGCTCAAGACCTCGTCCACCTCCACGGACGTCGTCGTGGCAGGCAGTGCCATCCATGTCAGGGAAGGCGGTGAAGAACGCATCAGTAGCATCGTCCAACTGCTTCAAAAGACTGACTGGGTCGGCCCGGTATTCACGCGCACCGGTTCACCCGAAGCTGAAGTCGGGAGCCAGGCTGGCACAGTCGCGTTCTCCGCTGTGGGTTGGAGTCACGAACGCTCTTCAGACATTCTCGTGAGCCCGAACTGGAGTGACGCCGTGAATGGGTTCGGATATGCCGGAGAGGTCACAAGTCCCGGAGTTGCTGGGCACGGAAGCTCGAGCCCATTGGACATTCGGGCGACTTTTCTAGCATCGGGACCTGACGTGAAGCCGGGTGTGACGAGCAGGGTCCCGACTGGGAACATCGATATCGTCCCGACAGTACTAGCTCTTCTGGGCACATCCGTCCCTGACGGGTTGGACGGCCGAGTGATTTCAGAAGCGCTTCTGGACGGGCCCGACGTCGTGGACGTAGAGGTCGTCGCGGATTCCATCGTAGCTACCACGGGTCTCGACGGCCTACGCTACACGCTCACGGTACATCGATCTTGGGTAGGTCCCACGATGTACTTCGACGGAACGTCCGTGAGTCGTAGGCGCTGACCGGCTCCATTACCGTGCGCGCTACGCCATCGCCGAAGACTCAACTTCATCTCTCCAGGATCGTATTGAGCATGCCAAGCCCTTGCCGCCTCTTGATGTTTGGTGCCGCCCTTTTGGCGCTTCTCCTTCTGCCGAATGTTTCACAAGCCCAGGTCGACCCGTCGCTCTTCCAGTCCATGAGCTACAGAAACATAGGCCCCTTCAGGGGCGGGCGGGTCACCACGGTCACCGGGATACCAGGCCAGACCTACACGTTCTATATGGGGGCCACCGGTGGGGGCGTCTGGAAGACGACGGACGCGGGTACGACGTGGCAGAACATCTCCGACGGCTACTTCAACACCACCGGCATCGGAGCCATCACGGTGGCGCCGTCCGATCAAAATGTCGTGTACGTCGGTACAGGGGAGTCACCCGTACGGGGCGTGAAGACATCCCATGGCGACGGAGTCTATAAATCGACCGACGCGGGTGAGACCTGGACGCACATGGGCCTCGAGCCAACCCGGCACATCAGCAGGATCATCGTTGATCCCAACGATCCGGACCGGGTGTACGTGGCAGCCCAAGGAAACCCATGGGGCCCTAATGCAGAGCGTGGGATCTACCTCTCCGAAGACGGCGGAGAGACGTGGGACAAGATCCTCTACGTCAACGAGGACTCCGGCATCGTCGACCTCACCGTAGACGCAGCAAATCCGAATTTCATGATGGCCACGTCGTGGGACTTCCGCCGGAAGCCTTGGGTCGTGAAGAGTGGCGGCCCCGGCAGCCGTGTTCACAAAACGACCGACGGCGGTGAGACGTGGACCGAGATCAACGCCGGCTTACCTGACTTGAAAGGCAAGATGGGGATCGCCATTTCACCGGCGAACTCACGCATCGTCTACATGGCCATCGAAGCAGGCGAAGGGCAGGGCGGTGTGTATCGCTCGGACAACGCCGGCGAGACCTTCCGCCAAGTCAGTGACGACCCCCGCACCTGGGCCCGTGCGTGGTACTACATGCACATCATCGCGGACCCGAATGACGAAGACGAGGTCTGGGTGATGAACAGCGGCGCCATGCGTTCCATTGATGGAGGGCAGACCTACACGCGCATCCCAGACAGCCACGTCGATCACCACGCCCTGTGGATCAACCCCGACGACTCGGACATCATGATCAACGGGAACGACGGCGGCGCCTCGGTGACGTTCAACGGCGGCCAGACGTGGTCCACCGTCATGAACCAGCCGACTGCGCAGATGTACCGTGTGATCACCGACAATCAGTACCCCTACCGTGTCTACTCAGGGCAGCAGGACGCGAGTGGTATCGTCATCGACAGTCGCACGCTCGGGGGAGGTATTGGGCAGACACACTGGACCACGATCCGTTCCGGTGAATCCGCGACGATCGGCCTCGATCCTGAAGATCCAAAGTTCGTCTACTCCACCTTCTTTGCCAGCTTCCTCGGCGAATGGGATCGAGACACCCACGCCTATCGGATGGTCCGGCCCTATCCCGAACGTGTGACCGGGGAGGAGCCTCGCAACCTCAAGTACCGGGCCAACTGGAACGGCCCCGTCACCATCTCGCCGCACGATCCCGACGTGATCTACTACGGATCTCAGTACGTGATGAAGTCCACCAACCGCGGCAACAGCTGGGAGGTGCTCAGCGAGGACCTCACGCGAAATGATCCCGAGCACCAGGGCCGCGGCGGCTACCCGATCTCCAACGAGCAGATCACGGCGGAGAGCTACAACAACGTCTTCAACATCGAGGAGTCACCGCTGGAAGAAGGTGTGATCTGGGTGGGTTCGGACGACGGACTCGTCCACGTCACCCGTGATGGAGGGGGCACATGGACCAACGTCACGCCGGCCGGACTCAGTGAGAGCATCATCAACGTTGTCGAGCCGTCCCCGCACGATCCCGCGAAGGCGTACTTCGTGGCGGCTGGGTACAAGATGAACGACTTCGCCCCGCACATCTTCAAGACCACGGACTACGGGGCGTCCTGGGAGTCCATCGTCAACGGAATTCCGGGAAACACGTTCGCACGTTCCGTTCGCGAAGATCCCGATCGCATAGGCCTGTTGTATGCGGGGACGGAGACGGGCGTCTTTGTCTCGTTCGATGACGGTGGGGTCTGGCAGGAACTCCAGCTCGACCTGCCCGAGGTGCCGGTTACTGACCTACGAGTGCGGCAGAAAGACCTTGTGGTCGCCACGCAGGGGCGGTCGCTCTGGATTCTCGACGACCTGACCCCTTTGCATCAGGTCTCGGACGCCGTGGCTGAAGCCGAGCACTATCTGTACGACCCGCGTGATCCGTACCGGAGTATCGCGCGGGGCTACTACGCAGAAGGTGGCCCAGGAGAGAACCCGCCTGGCGGACTCCAGGTGAACTATGTCCTGGGTGATGCCGTTGCTGAGGACACGCCCATCTCGATGGAGATCCTGGATGCGAACGGCCGTATGGTCTTCTCGGAGCTGTCTCCAGACGACAGCACGGACTGCGCAGCGTCACCGCGTAGTCGTGCTCTCCGGCGGACCGCCGGGGCCAACACGTGGAGTTGGGACATGCAAGTGGGTCGCTTCGCTTGTATTCCTGAGATCACTGCCACGTCCCCCGGGTTGAGCGCCTATCCGGCTGCACCGGGGCAGTATCAGGCACGCCTGACCGTGGGTGATTTCTCCCAGACTCAGAGCTTCGAGATCCTGATCGACCCACGCTTGAAGGATGTCGCAGCAGACCCGGCAGCCGAATATGCGGAGTTGGATCGTATCTCCGCTTCGCTCCTGGCCGGTGCGACCGAGATGTCGCAGGGCGTCATGGACATGCGCCAGGTGAAGCAACAGCTCGATTTCGTTCTGGAGGTCTCTGCCTCAGCCGGGGTGACGGAACAGAGCGAAGCATTGAACGCCGCAGTGGACGCTTGGATCGCGAAGATCCTCCAACGGGAGTTGAAGACGTTTCAGAACGCCTATCAGCACGAGGCCAGGCTTCTCATGAAGTACAAGGACCTGCTGGGCCGAATAGGGGGCGCGAACGTCCCGGTAACGGACGGGGTCAAAGAGGTCGCGGCGGACTACCTCACGGAATGGAGCGAGTACGCGACTGAACTTCAGACTCTGAAGACGCGCGATATTCCTGAGCTCAACCAGGTGCTACGCGCGGCTGGGCTGCCTGAGATCTACCTGCCCAGGCCGGTGACCTGAGGTCTGCGGCTCAGGCTGGGGCGGCCACATGGGTCGCCCCGTCAGCGGAACTCTCCACGGTTTCTTTGAAGGCCAGGAGAATCTTCGGTAGTCCCCGGTTTGTCAGGGCAGCGCAGCCGTCCAGTGTTCTTCTGAGATCACCGCGATCGGTACTCCCCGAGCGCGGTAGTGGACCACCTCGTTGATCACTTTGCCGAAGGGCGCTTGGCACCAGTCGGCCGCGCCGATCGCTCCAAGGACCACATAGTCCGTGCGGCGGTTGATTCCACGCTCAGCCGTGCCCCCCAATTCCTGGACTTCTCGCTCGCAGGCGTGAGTCGGGCCGTACGCCATTTCTCCCGTGAATAGGAAGGTCTTGCCCTCGAACGTCACAGCGGGCTCCGGGACCGTCAGAGGTAGGTCAGTCGCGGTCGGAAATCCACCACCGAGCCCGCCTGGATTTTCCGCGAGTTGGCTAAGGAGCGCACCGAGGTGTTTCCGCTCGCGGCTGTCCACGTGCCCATCCGCGAAGATCCTCTCTAGTCGACGGGAGAGAATGTTGGCCGGCCACCGGGTTGCCACCTCCGGGTTTTCTCGAGTCCATTCGGAAAGGTGGTTCGCCTCGTCCTCGGACACGGAACCGTCTGCGATCACACCCCGAACAAGGCCCACCATTTCAGCTAGGCCTTGTTCGACTTTTCTCTGTGTTTGGAGTTTTTTCGCCCGGCCGCCGGCAGTCACCAGTTTCTACAAGCCTGCATGATCTCACGATCAAATTTTTGAGGATCATCCATCACTTCGTAGAAGTCTTCGAAAAACTCAATCACGTCCTCTTTGTGATCCTCGTCGAGCAGGGTGGACCCCTCGTACAAGTTCCATACGGCCTGACGCTGTCCGTCGAATAGTGCTCTCATGGGCTCATACTGCAGCTCTGGTCGGCAGAAGCCTCGATACAGGCGATCGGTGACCCTCCGGATCGACAAGCTAGGAGCGGGCGTCGCATAGCGGGTGTCTACGGCGCCGGAAAAGTCGAAGTCGTACGGTACCGGAAGGTACCGGCTGTCCTGAGTCAAAATGAGCTTCGCGTTGTGGAAGAACACGGGGGAGGAATCGGTATTCCCGATCATATAGTTGAACATAGAAGCGACCACGGCACCCTCGCCGTCCAGGAGGGCGGGGTGCATCTGCTCAAGGTCCTGAACCAAAGCGCTGTTCCGCTCGGCCATCCGCTCCTCGTCCTCGATCAGGAAGCCGATCTTAGTGCGGGAGTCGTAGTCGTCGTTGATATCGACGAACGTGATCTCCACAAGTCTGACCCGAAACGAGATCGGCGAGATCAACGCCTGGAGCTTGTAGACCAAGTACTCCTTGTAGATGTAGCGCTGGAAGTCGTCCCGAGAGTCGTGACACGGACTCACAAGTTTCAGCTTGTCCTGGCCCTCGAAGACCGTCCCTTCCATCTCACTCTTAGGGAAATCCAATCGGATCGGCGGAAAATTGCAGTTCTGCTTGTCACGTCGGAAGTTCCCACGGGTTCTCACCTCGACAGTTGACTCGGTCATCGAGCCGTCTAGGTCCCGGAACGTGACCGTCCCGTCGACCTCCATCGTGTCGATACGCCTGTCTCTCAGCCACTTGATGTCGGTCAGGAGCGTGATCTTAATTGGCTCCTCAGACTGAAAGAGCGGAGCCGCTTCTGCCTCCGCGGCCGCTTCCGCGTACTCGGCCGGCGTCGGGAACTCGACGACGTCCTGAGCCGCAGCGGAACCGGTGTAGGCAAGAGCGACAAGCACCACGAATGGAAGGGAGAATTGAACAGTCATCAGTATCCTCACTTGAGATGGTAGTGGTTACAATATCGGTATGATGCGGACAATTCCAAGGATTCCTTGCAAGGTACCCTACACCGGGCGCATCATGCTCGGTGTAGGAACGTCGATTCGCCGGATTCTCCCGGTTCGCCCCCTATCTTCGAGTGGTCATGACGCAGCCCCGTAATCCAGTGTCCTCCGGACGTGGCCTCGGTCGGGTTTTGGTCTACTACGTAGTCCTCGTGGCTGCGGTACTCGCGCTCGCGCAATACTTACCAGCCGTCGCGAACGCGATCTCGGGCCAGCGTCTGCAAGAGCTTTCCGCAGCTGACATCTTCGGCGCAGGCGCGCCGGCAGCGGTCGGCAGTCCAATTGCCGCACCCTCCACCTGGATGGGCCCGCTCCTGGCGCTGATCTCCATGGTCGGTGCGCTCGCGATCATGGTTCCGGTCACATGGGTTTATATGGTGACGCGCCGCCACCGCGGATACCACGAGTCGGTGGTGCACACGCTCCTGATTCTGCCGATCGCGGTGACCGGGATCGTGATGATCGTACAGAACAGCGTAGCGCTCGCCTTCTCACTGGCGGGAATCGTTGCGGCGGTCCGATTCCGGACCACGCTCGAAGACACTAAAGACGCGGTCTACGTTTTTCTGGCTATTGGCGTGGGTCTCGCCTCGGGAGTTCAGGCGTTAGGCATCGCTTTCGTACTCTCGGTTGTATTCAACGTTGTTGTACTCGTCTTGTGGCGGACCCAGTTCGGAAACATTTATGCGGACCAGAACACGAGATCTGGCCCTCTGGCCCTGGGGGATGTGCTCGCTGGACCGGCATCAGCCGCATCCGCGCTCCGAGTCGGCGATCCTGCCATCCTAGATGCGGCAGCTCCGGAAGATCTCGCAGAAATCGCCGAGCGTGCGGTCCGAATCGAGCGATACCTCGCTGGGGAACGCGAAAAGAAGAAGGAACAGCGCGCAAACGTCCTCGTATTGGCGCACGGGCCGAGTGCAGAAACCGCGCAAGCGTATGTCGATCAGCTGTTAGAGGAACTCGCGGTCCGCTTCAAGCTCCTGGAGATCGGTCCTGTAGAAGGCCAAGGGCATCTCCTTCACTACCTCGCGCGGCTCGATGGTCCTTCTGCAGAAGGCGCGGTCGTCGACCGGCTGCACAATGCACCCGATGGTGTAATCACCAGTGCAGAACTCCGCTCGCTCAAAGGCTTAAAGAAGCTCTAGTGAGATCCATCGGAATCCTCGTCCTGTTCGCTGCAGCGTTCAGTGCGACGTTTGCGGCGACGCAAGAACCAGGGTTGCTGTCGCGCTACGACCTCGGCACCAGATCCTTGCGCGCAGACCTGCCAGGCCGGTTGGCCGAGGTCTCAGGCCTAGCCATCACACCGGATGGTCGCCTGTTCGCCCACGATGATGAACGTGCGTGGGTGCATGAGATCGACGTGGAGACTGGCGAAGTCGGAAAACGGTTCATGTTCGGGAACCAGACGGCCCGCGACGACTTTGAGGGGATGGCGATCGTCGGGGAGCGGTTCTTTCTGATTTCGAGTGGCGGACTCCTCTACGAATCCCGGGAGGGTGCTGACAGGGAGGAGATGCCATACCGCGTCACGGATACGGGCATCGGAAGGCACTGTGAAGTCGAGGGGTTGGACTACCAGGCTAACTGGGACGAGTTGCTCATCCTCTGTAAGACATCCACGCCGGATCGTGGGACGATCGTTCTGCACCGTCTTCCCCTTGATCCAGACAAGGAACGGCGCCCGCCCATTGAAATTTCGCGGAGCCTTCTTGGGGCCTTCGGGCTCTCCAGCGATTTCCACGGATCCGCGGTTGTTTCTGATCCCTCAGCACCCAGCCTGATTCTGGTGGCAGCCCGAGAGGAGGCCATGATCGAAGTCTCTGAGGAGGGCCAGATCATCGCTGGGTTCAAACTGGCGCGTCGTCGCCATGCACAGGCCGAAGGACTCGCGATCGGCCCTGACGGCACCTTGTTCATAGCAGATGAGCAGAACGGACGAAGTGCACGTATCACGATGTACTATCCAACGAACCCGGAGGTCTCCCGGTGAGCCGCAGGCTCAACATCCCGATCCCCGATGCTCTGACGCTCGAAGCGATGGCGGGCGCCAAGCGGACTGCCCGCATGTCCGGCTGCCAATCGACCTATCAGCTGCTTCGCGAGACCTTCTTCGACACTCCAGAGGGGACGTTACGCGAGAATCAGATCACACTCCGACTGCGCGCCGAGGCGCGTGGGCGCCAGGTCCTGGAACTGCGCGTCCTGGATGCCGTGAATCTGCAGGGCGTCGTCGAAGAGACGATTCTTGAAACACCCGTCGTGTCTGGCGGGCTTTATGGCACACTGGCTGGCACTTCTGAAGTTGCGACCCGCGTTCGGGAGTTCACCGAGCTGGACGCACTTCGGCCTCAGGTCGCGTTGGACATCGATCGAGAAACGCGAGACCTGAAGGCCCGTTTCTGGCGCCGACCCCAACATCGAATCTCCTTCGATCAGATCGTGGCTCACGTTCCCGGGGCGACTCGGGCCTTTCAAGAGATCACCCTGATCGAGATGGGTGCCGGCGCGACTACGCTTGAAACGCTGGGGAATCGACTTCGGTCCGACTTCTCCGTCGACAACGATGGTCTGGACACGTTCGAGCGCGTCCGGCAAGCCCTTTCTACATCTCCGAAGGCGCCTAAGGCGGAGGTTCCGCAAGAGGTGCTCGTTACACCGCTGCTGCTTCTTGACGGAAAAGTGGCACTCATTGAAGCGAGAAAGGGCCTGACGCTCCCGCGCACGAGGGGTTCGGGTGAGGATCTCGCTCGCGAATACATCTCCGAGTTGCTCGAGCACGAGGGCGCCGAGCTGGAACTTGACCTCGTAGGCTTCGCCCCGATGAGCCAGGGGGGAGGGGACTTAGAGGTTTGGCTCCACCAACTACCGTCCATGGTCGAGCCGCCATCCGGCCTCGTTTGGATCCCGCTCGATGAGCTGATGGAACGCATCGGGGGACCGCGGCTCCGTGAACCGGGCCTCGTCGCGACGCTGCTGTTGCTTGTTCGGTCTGAAATCGGACTCAAGCTGCTGCGTGACGCTCCGGTCCGTCTAGGGGTTCCCACCGAGCTGCCCCTCGAGGCACGAGACGGGGGAACGAAGCCAGGGAAGGGGGATGATGATTATCTCGACCTCGAGCTGAGCATTCTCGAGTTCAATCAGCGTGTCCTGGAGATGGCAGAAGACGATTCGCTTCCGCTTCTAGAGCGGTTCCTCTTTTTGTCGATCTTCTCCGCGAACATGGACGAATTCTTCGTCGTCCGGGTCGGAC
>JAQWPM010000009.1 GCA_029245345.1 Longimicrobiales bacterium | reverse complement strand
AGGAATTGACGGGGGCCCGCACAAGCAGCGGAGCGTGCGGTTTAATTCGAAGCTACGCGAAGAACCTTACCAAGGTTTGACATGATATGGACAGCTGGTGAAAGTCAGTTTCCTTCGGGCCATATCACAGGTGCTGCATGGTTGTCGTCAGCTCGTGCCGTGAGGTGTTGGGTTAAGTCCCGCAACGAGCGCAACCCTTGCCGTGTGTTGTATTTTTCACACGGGACTGCCTGGCGAAACCAGGAGGAAGGCGAGGACGACGTCAAATCAGCATGGCCCTTACGTCCTGGGCTACTCGCACGCTACAATGGATGGTACAGACCGTCGCGATACCGCGAGGTGGAGCTAATCGGACAAAACCATCCTCAGTACGGATTGCAGGCTGCAACTCGCCTGCATGAAGCCGGAGTTGCTAGTAATCGTAGGTCAGCCATACTACGGTGAATACGTTCCCGGGCCTTGTACACACCGCCCGTCACGTCATGGAAGTCGGCAACACCTGAAATCGCTAAGCCAACCTTCGGGAGGCAGGCGCTCAAGGTGGGGCTGGTAACTGGGACGAAGTCGTAACAAGGTAGCCGTACCGGAAGGTGCGGCTGGATCACCTCCTTTCTAAAGGAGCCATTTCACATCTATTTGGTTTGTAGAATTCGTTTTACACACCAACCTTCAAGACGTTGTCTTGATTGATTAGATGACAGGCTTCAGATCGATCGGTTCATACCAAATCTATAGGGTTATCTGTCCCTAGGTATGAAATGTTTTACAGATCTCGTTATGGATTCACGCGAGGAATTCTATTTGCTCTCCAGCCGTTAAGGTACGTGTCATGTGTGACACTGCCTCGCTGGGCCATTAGCTCAGGTGGTTAGAGCGCAGTCCTGATAAGACTGAGGTCGGTGGTTCGAGTCCACCATGGCCCACCAGGCTGTGAGCTGGCTTCCCGATCGAAACTTTTGGGAAGTAAGTTGTTTAAGAGGGGCCATAGCTCAGTTGGGAGAGCGCCTGCTTTGCAAGCAGGAGGTCGAGGGTTCGAGACCCTCTGGCTCCACCACAACTGCCATTCGCGAGGTATTTAAACCATTCGTCACTATCGACCACATGGTCGTTTGTGTATACCAGTGTTGATCTGGTACGGAACTTTTCAAGTTGAAGACTGCATATATACTGCAAACACAGCGTTATCTCTCTTACGAGAGGTAATGTTGATAGAGAATGTTGTCTTTCAATTTATTGAAGGACAGCATGCATAAGATTGCGTCATCTCTTTTGATTTAGGTCAGAAGAGTGCGCATCCAAGCAAACAAGCAATTAGTAGATAACACAAAATATTTAACTAAATCTAAATCACCCAGGTTTACCTGACGTGATAATTAGATTTAGGGAATCCTGCAAGCGTCGAGTCATATCGAATAAGATGTGGAGCGAGCTTGACGGAGGGTCAAGTTACTAAGGGCGTGTGGTGGATGCCTTGGCGCCTGGAGCCGATGAAGGACGTGGCGTGACTGCGAAAATCCCTGGCTAGCTGTCAAGCGAGCTTAACCGGGGGTATCCGAATGAGGCAACTCAGCTCAATTTTTTTGAGTTACCGCTGATTGAACACATAAATCAGATGGAGGGAACCGGGGGAACTGAAACATCTAAGTACCCTGAGGAATAGAGATTATTCCCTTAGTAGCGGCGAGCGAACGGGGAACAGCCCAAACCGTCTTCTGCGGAAGGCGGGGTTGTAGGACAGTTCATATGGAGTTACAAATTGTTTCGATAACTGAAGCGCCTGGGACGGCGCGCCACAGATGGTGACAGCCCAGTAAGTGACATTGAAACAACTCCGAGCTGTATCCTGAGTAGTGCGGGACACGAGAAATCCCGTATGAATCTGGGAAGACCACTTTCCAAGGCTAAATACTCCAGGCGACCGATAGCGTATAGTACCGTGAGGGAAAGGTGAAATAGTACCCCGAAAGGGGAGTGAAATAGTTCCTGAAACCGCATGCTTACAAGCAGTTGGAGCCAGTTCGTTCGCGAATTGGTGACAGCGTGCCTATTGAAGAATGAGCCAACGAGTTACGTTCAGTGGCAAGGTTAAGCGATGAGAGTCGTGGAGCCGTAGCGAAAGCGAGTCTTAAGAGGGCGAAAGTGGCTGGACGTAGACCCGAAACCGAGTGATCTACCCATGGGCAGAGTGAAGCGGGAGTAATGCCCCGTGGAGGCTCGAACCTTCCTGAGCTGCAAATCAGTTGGATGACCTGTGGGTAGCGGAGAAATTCCAATCGAACTCGGAGATAGCTGGTTCTCCTCGAAATGTATCTAGGTACAGCCTCGTGTGTTTTCTTCTGGGGGTATGGCTCTGAATGGACTAGGGGGCATAGCGCTTACCAAACCCAATCAAACCGGGAATACCAGAAGATTAGAACGCGGGAGTGAGACTGTGGGAGCTAACTTCCATGGTCAAGAGGGAAACAACCCAGACCCCCGGCTAAGGTCCCTAAATCCATGCTCAGTGTGCAAGGATGTCCAGTTGCATAGACAACCAGGATGTTGGCTTAGAAGCAGCCATCATTTAAAGAGTGCGTAACTGCTCACTGGTCGAGTGGCCGGGCGCCGACAATGTAACGGGGCTCAAGCATGGTACCGAAGCTAGGGGACCGCTTTTTAGCGGTCGGTAGAGGAGCGTTCTGTATGCGATGAAGCTGTGCGGGTGACCGTCAGTGGAGCGTACAGAAGTGAGAATGTTGGCATGAGTAGCGAAATTCAGGTGAGAACCCTGAACGCCGTAAGCCCAAGGGATCCTACGCAAAGCTAATCCGCGTAGAGTTAGGCGGGCCTAAGCCGAGGGCGAGAGCCGTAGGCGATGGACAGCAGGTAAGTATTCCTGCCCCACCATATGGGCGTTTGAGATGTGAGGTGTGACCCAGAAGGATAGACAGAGCGGGCCCTGTGGACATGGTCCGTCCCTACACCGTAGGCGTCTGACGATAGGAAAATCCGTTGTCAGGTTAAGCGGAGGGTGTGGGGGGCAGTGGAGACCTCGGTCAAAACGACTCTGTTGAGTCCATGCTGGCTAGAAAAGCATCGACATCGAGTGCATATGGTGTCCGTACCGCAAACCGACACAGGTGGGCGACGGTAAGTACCGTAAGGCGAACGAGAGAACCTTCGTTAAGGAACTCGGCAAAATAGCTCCGTAACTTCGGGAGAAGGAGCGCCCTTGTGAGTGAAGCACTTTACGTGTGGAGCATCGCGAGGGCCGCAGTGAGCAGGCCCAGGCGACTGTTTAACAAAAACACAGGTCTCTGCGAACCAGTAATGGGATGTATAGGGGCTGACGCCTGCCCAGTGCCGGAAGGTTAAGGAGATGGCTGAGAGGCCAGAACTGAAGCCCCGGTGAACGGCGGCCGTAACTATAACGGTCCTAAGGTAGCGAAATTCCTTGTCGGGTAAGTTCCGACCCGCACGAATGGCGTAACGATCTGGGCACTGTCTCAACGAAGGACTCGGCGAAATTGAGATGGCCGTGAAGACGCGGCCTACCCGCAGCAGGACAAATAGACCCCGTGGAGCTTTACTGCAGTTTTGCGCTGGCGTATGTGATTAGTTATATAGTATATGGGGGAGGCTTTGAACCATGACCGTCAGGTTGTGGGGAGCCGCCAGTGGAATACCCCATTTCTAATTTTGTACTCCTCACCAGTGAGCAAGCACTGGGACAGCGCATGATGGGCAGTTTGACTGGGGCGGTCGCCTCCGAAAGAGTAACGGAGGCGCGCAATGGTTCCCTCAAGGTGGATGGTAATCACCTGTCGAGTGCATTGGCATAAGGGAGCTTGACTGCAAGACAGACAAGTCGAGCAGGGGCGAAAGCCGGCCAAAGTGATCCTATGGTCCCGAGTGGAAGGGCCATGGCTTAACGGATAGAAGCTACCCCGGGGATAACAGGCTGATCCTTCCCAAGAGTTCACATCGACGGAAGGGTTTGGCACCTCGATGTCGGCTCGTCGCATCCTGGGGCTGAAGAAGGTCCCAAGGGTTGGGCTGTTCGCCCATTAAAGCGGCACGCGAGCTGGGTTCAGAACGTCGTGAGACAGTTCGGTCTGTATCCGTCGTGGGCGTTGGAGTATTGAGGAGAGCTTTCCCTAGTACGAGAGGACCGGGAAGGACTGACCACTTGTGTACCGGTTGTCCCGCCAGGGGCATCGCCGGGTAGCTACGTCGGGAAGGGATAACCGCTGAAAGCATCTAAGTGGGAAGCCCCCTCCAAGATGAATACTCCCAGAGTCTTCGGACTCTCAGAAGGGCCGTGCGAGACTAGCACGTTGATAGGCAGCAGGTGGAAGCGTGGCAACATGTGAAGCCGAGCTGTACTAATCGCCCGTGAGGCTTGACCGGCTCCTCCACCCGGTCAGTTTTACCATGCTACAGCCCCGTTCGCGGTTAAACCCCGCGTTCCACGGGGACGTAGCCGCCGTTATGGCTTAGGCTCTCACTCTCTCGACCTCTGTTATCACCTTTGTCGGTGACTATGGCGTAGAGGCTACACCCGTTCCCATCCCGAACACGGCCGTTAAGCTCTACAGCGCGGATGGTACTGCCGGGGTCGCCCGGTGGGAGAGTACGTCGTCGCCGACTTATTAACGGAGAGCCCCCGGAATCTTGGATTCCGGGGGCTTTCTTCGTTGGGACGAATTGGTCCCTTCAGCTGGTATTGGGAGAGCAATCGAGAAGCCGCTAAGTGGTTATATCACTGTAATATAGGGCCGACTGTGTCGTGCGATACGTCAGGTCGTTGGCGGAAGCAGGGGATTGCCGGTTTTCTGATCCAGTGCCGCGACCATTAAGATCAGCGACTCGAGCCGGTCGGCGGCGTCGCTAATCCAGCCCTTCATACGTCTGCGTCGGATCAGGGGGCGGGAGATCACTACGCTGACCTCCGTTACCCCTCCACCAGGCGTGACGGTGAATCGCAGGCCCTTTCGTTCGCGCCAGGTGATTCGGTCGGCCTCGAGGTTCACTTGAGGCGGGCCCTCCCGGTAGGGCGCAAAGAGCCGAATGGCCCACATGAGCTGTTCAGAGTTCAGCTCTATAGGAATCGTCCGCGTGGTGGACATGAAAACCCATACGAGGCCGGGTTTTTGCACCGGATTCCGCTGGATTGTGGCCACAGCTGCCCGTTGGGCTTCTGCGATGGCCCGTTCCACTGCTTGAGCCCCGAAACCTGCCTCACTAGCAATCGAACGGAGTTCTTCGACGGACACGGGTCCCGCTTCCTCTGAGCCGTCGATTTCCGCGGCCCTTCTGAGGATTCGGTCGGTGTCGCTCTTCGAGAAGCTGGGGAGTTCGTTCATGCAGTTATTCGATTCCGCGCCGAGGACGTCAATGGGGGCGATTCGATGTTCCGGGAAGGCCAATCTGCCCGGCCGCGCAGGGCCGATGGAAAGAAAACGGAGGTCACCCGCCCATGATAAGGAACCCGGGTGCTCTGTGAATTCGGCAGCCCGGGTTGGGCACACCCCAGAATCGCTTAGAATTGGGCTATGACTGTCTCTGAACTATCGAACTCCGAGTTGAGTGCTACCCGGACTGGGTACGTCACGCTGCTTGGGCGACCGAACGCCGGAAAGTCGACGCTGCTCAACCGACTCATTGGCCAACACCTCTCTATTGTGACGTCGAAGGCCCAGACGACGTGGCAACGGGTGACGGGGCTCCTCACCGTGGACTCCGATCAGCTCATTTTTCTAGATACCCCGGGCTTACTGGAGGCAAAAGACCTCCTTCAGCGCGCCATGCTAGGCGCGGCCCTCGAAGCGCTCTCAGAGGCGGACGTTGTCCTGCTTGTGATCGACGCGGGCCGGCGGCCCGACACCAAGGAGACGGCACGCATAGAGCGGGCGCTGGAAGAAGCACGAGCTCCAATCGTCGTGGCGTTGAACAAGATCGACGAGGCGCCGGTCGCGATGGTTGCTGCGTGGGACGCCTGGCTGGCGGACAACGTCGAGGGCCCGGTCCATCACATTTCGGCTCTCGAGGGTGATGGGGCTGAGGCGCTCTTGGCCGAGGTGCGGGAAAAACTCCCTGCCGGTCCCTTTTTGTACCCTGAGGACGATATCGCGTCCGACCCCGTCCGTTTTTTCGTGGCCGAACTCGTACGAGAGTGCATTTTCGAGCAGTATCATCAGGAAATTCCCTATTCTGTGATGTGCCAGGTGGAGGAGTTCCGTGAGGGCGGGGACCCCGTCTACATCCAGATGAACGTCTTTGTGGAGCGAAAGTCCCAGAAGGGCATCGTCATCGGAAATCAGGGCGCGGCAATCCGGGCCCTGGGCACCTGCGCACGGAAGAAGATCGAGCACTTTCTTGGCGAGCGTGTGTACCTCGACCTATGGGTAAAGCCACTCAAGGGGTGGCGTAAGAACCGTTCACACCTCAATCAACTCGGCTTTCGCATTCCTGAGGATGAATGACAGCTCTCTTCCGTAATCTTCTCGTGCTTCTGGTGGCCTGTCTGGCCTCAGTGCCGATGCCGGTCCGAGCACAAGGCCATGGATCGACCTCCGCAGAGGGGGCACTGTTCCTGTTGTTGCCGATCGGGGCAAAGGGCGTCGCTCTGGGGCGGGCGATGACCGCTATGGGGGGCGTGGAATCGGTGTTCTGGAACCCAGCAGGGCTGGCGGACGTCGATGAGAGACAGTTCGTCTTGTACCGCGGGGACAACGTTGCGGGCACCGGCACAGCCATTTCTACGGTTTTGGCTCAATCTGGCCTGGGCGCGATCAGCGCTTCGTACTTCCTCCATGATGTAGGCAACCAGGACCTGACGGATTCGAACGGCAATTTTCTGGGCACGTTGACCGTGAGGAATCACCTCGGGGTGGTATCTGCGGCAGCTCGACTGCTGGATTGGGTCAACGCGGGAGTGAACTTCAAGGTGGTCCAGTTCAGAACAGCGTGTCGTGGGACGTTCTGTCCTGACGTTGGCACGACGGCGACGAGTTATGCGATGGATGCCGGCTTGCAGATCAGGCCATCTCCGAGTCTACGAATCGCGGCGATGGTCGCACACCTGGGTCCGGCTCTCCAGGTGCTCAACGCAGAACAGGCCGATCCGCTCCCAACCAGGGTCAGAGTTGCTGTGGCGTATGATCTCGTGAGTGCCCTGACGGATGACCCCGAGTTGTCTGGCTGGATCGCAGTCGAGGTGCAGGATCGACTGAGAGACCCCGGCAACCTGTCGCTCTACGTGGGCGGAGAACTCACGGCCGGTATCGAAGACGCCATGTACTTACGTGCGGGTTACGTCTTGGGCGATCAGGATCGGGACGGGACCCGGGTCGGATTGGGGCTACGCTACGAACAATTCGACCTCTCGATCGCGAAGTCTCTTGCAACTTCGATCTTGACCGCTGAATCGGAGCCCGTTCACGTCACCTTCTCCATTCGGTTCTGATGCGCAGCCCATCCGGCTTGTTATTCCTGATGTGCGTCGTGCTTCCGGGCTTCGCGAACGCACAGGTCCGGCCCGTGCCCGAGTGGCCTGAGGGTAGTGCGGTCGTTAGGGACGGCGGCGGGGCGGCGGCCGCGACGCTGCAAGGATCGGAGTCGGAAGCCGCGCGTGCCGCGGGTTTGTCTCTGTTTGTCCCAGGACTCGGGCAGCACCGGCAAGGCCGCGCGCGGAAGTGGTTGTTCGGCGCTGTCGAAGTTCTGGGTTGGGCGGTGTTTTTCGAACGTCGTGCGTCGGGAAACGATCTCCGGACGGGGTACCGCGACTTCGCCTGGTCAAACGGAAGGCTTCAGGCCGGATCGCGTGTGGACGGGGACTTCGACTATTACGAGACCCTGACGAAGTGGACTCGCTCAGGTGCGTTCGACTCCGACCCGATTCAACCAGGTCTTCAGCCCGAGGCGGATGCGGGCAGTTACAACGGCACGATATGGGCGAGGGCGCAGGGCCTATTCCTGGGAGGCACGCCGGGGCAAGTTGGTGATCCCGGCTTCGAACAGGCGCGGGCCTATTATGAAGACAACGCCTACGGAAACGGCTTCCTTTGGGATTGGTCCGATGATGCTGCGGGGCAGGCCGAGTTGAGTGGCCGCATCGAAGCAAGTGATGACCGCTTCCGTCAGGCCACAACTGTCTTGGGAGTTGTCATCGCCAACCATCTCGTTTCTGCCGTGGACGCATTCCTGGGTCGGCACAGTCCTTCGGGTGTTACGCCGTTGGACTTCGGTGTTGCCCAGGGACGAACTGGGGTCGGCTGGTCGGCTCGACTGCACGTTCCGGTGGGCCGATGACTCGTCGGCGATCAAAGGGCCCCGGAAAGGGCCCCGGGAAGGGCCCCGGAAAGAGCCCTGGAAGGGGCCTTGGAAAGGGTCCCGGAGATGAGGGTCGCGTCTTGGGTCTCTTGGCCGGGTCTACATCAGGGCCCATGAAGCCGAAAGAAATCGCTAAGGCGCTGCGCATTCCCACGAATGACTACCGGCGGTTCAAGCGGATGCTTGCGGGGCTCGAGCGGGCTGGGAAGATCTATCGTGTGAAGGGACACCGTTTCGGGGTGCCGGAAAGTATGGAGCTTACCCCTGGGGTGATCTCGATCACCAAGAGCGGGGACGGTTTCGTGCGCTCCGACTCCGGTGGATCCGATCTTTTTGTTCCTGGGCAGCAACTGGCGACTGCGATGGACGGAGATCGTGTGGTCGCCCGAATCGAGGCTCGACCGAGGGACCGCAACCCCGTTGCTCGGGTCATCAAAATTCTGGAGCGCGCGCGGGAAACGATTGTCGGGACGTTCCATGGAGCCGGCCGTCTCGATTTCGTCGTGCCGATGGATGGTAGGCTGATCAAGGACGTGCTGATTCCAGAGGGGGCGTCCGGCGAAGCGGAGGACGGCGACATCGTCGTCGTGCGGATTGAATCCTACGGGGAGGGTCGACTGGGTCCCGTGGGGCTGGTCGAGAAGGTGCTCGGAGCGTTGACCGCCCCCGGCGTTGATGTGCTCGCGGTTGGCCATGGCTTCGGGGTGTCGTTCGACTTTCCGCCCTCTGTGACGGAGGCGGCCGCTGAGGCGGCGCGTTTGGGCATGGATGAGCCGGGGGCGAATCGTGTAGACCGTACCGACTTGCTCGTGTTCACCATCGACCCGGCCGATGCGAAAGACCATGACGATGCGCTCTCAATAATCGATCTCGGCGACAACCGCTTCGAAGTTGGTGTGCACATCGCTGACGTCTCCCACTTCGTGGAAGAAGGAGGGGAGGTCGACCTCGAAGCGGTAAGTCGGGGCACGAGCGTATATCTCGTTGATCGCACCGTGCCCATGTTGCCGGAAGTACTCTCGGCCGAGGTGTGCTCGCTGCAGGAGGGCCAGGTGCGTTTCGCTGTGTCTCTCTTTATGACGGTCGACTTTTCGGGTCGTGTGTATAGCCGTCGGTATGAGCGGACCATGATTCGATGCACCCACGGCTTTGCCTATGAGGATGTCCAAGAGGTGTTGGACGGCGAAGGCAGCGTGGGTGCGGATGCTGATGCAGCAATACGCCGACTGGACGACATCGCTCGGGCGGTCCGTGATGTGCGGCTAGGGCGTGGTGCGCTGGACTTCGACTTACCCGAAGCCAAGGTCATCCTCGACGAGCGCGGCATTCCGGTCGATATCCAGAGGAGAGAGCGGCTCGAAAGCCATCGGCTCGTGGAGGATTTCATGATTCTCGCAAATGAGACGGTGGCAGAAGACCTACATACTAAGAAGATCCCAGCGTTGTATCGCATCCACGAGCCGCCGCCCGAAGGGAAGGTCGAGGAGCTCCGCGAACTCCTCGGGAGACTCGGCCACGGGCTGTCCCAAAGGAAGGCGCTCATGCCGCGCGATTTACAGGGACTCTTGCGAGCTGTGGAAGGGAAGCCGGAGGCGGATCTCGTATCGAACGTCGTCCTCCGCTCGTTGACCAAGGCTCGGTACGATCCCGACAACCTTGGCCACTTCGGGTTGGCCTCGGAGGCCTACTTGCACTTTACGAGTCCCATTCGACGCTATCCAGACCTCATGGTACACAGAGAGGTCATTGCGTCCTTGGTGGAGGGAGAGCCGGCGCGAGACTGGAATCCGGACGAACTCCGGTCCCTGGCGGATCGAACCAGCATGCGAGAGCAGTCGGCCGTCCGGGCGGAACGCGCCTCCGTGGCCATGAAGAAGGTCGAGTTCATGGAGCGTCACCTTGGTGAAGATTTCGACGGTCGTATCTCAGGCGTCGCAGCGTTCGGATTTTTCGTTACGCTCGATCGATATTTCGTGGATGGCCTAGTCCACGTGAACTCGCTCAGAGACGATTTCTATCGACTCAATGCGGAAGCGCATGCGTTGATTGGTGAACGCGGGCGGCGGCGGTTCAGGTTGGGGGATCGAGTGAGCGTTCAGGTAGCGCGCGTCGACAAGGAGGCCCGCCAGGTGGACTTCATGCTGATAAGCAGTGGCACATCAACGAATTGACGCACGCGTCCGCGATCGGATCGCCTCAGCCTCCGGCGCAGCCCTCCGCGCGAGTTTCAATGGCTTCCGACAAGACAGTTCTCTATTACGGAAGGGGTCGCTCAGGCCCGTCTTCTCACGTCTCCGATTTCGCAGCCGAGAACGAACTGGAGGTCGTGTCCATTGAGCAATCTGCCGAGGTACGCGCGCTGCTTAATCGAACCATGCCCGCCTGTCTGTTTCTTGAGACATCGAATCAGAATGGGGAGATGGTAGCTCTGGTGAAAATGTTGAAGGAAGATTTTTTCACCGGTATTATCCCGCTCGTCGTTTTGGTGGGTGGAGACGCTTCTACGACACGGTCGGCTGACCTCTTGCAGGCCGGAGCCGGCGAGGTCGTGCAGGACTCGCTTCCCGAGCGGGAACGAAAACTGCGACTCGAGCAGGTCCTGAAGCGTACGGACCGTGACGTGTCGGTCCACCCGACGACACGCCTGCCGGGCACGAACCACATCGCTCTCGACGTGGGAAAACGTCGTGGTGTGGGTGAGAAGTTCAACGTGTGTTATGCGGGCCTCGATGCGATGATCGGTGAGCTGGCCCCGGAGATGAAGACGTACGCGAAATCTCTGCCCGGATCGAAGTATGTGGTTGACCAGCGGCACCAATCGCCGACATTGGAGACCGCCGCCGCGACGGAGGCGGAGTCAGTGGCGCGATCGCCGAGTCCGACTGTGCCTGCAGAAGCGAACACCTGAACCGAGCCTGTCATGGTCATCACGGTCGAATGCCCGACTTGTAGTGCCACATTCCCAGTAGACCCGAACAAGATCCCGGAAGCGGGCGTCAACGCGCGTTGTAGTTCGTGCGGTCACGTGATTCGAGTCGAGCGTCCGAAGCCTGTTGAAGAGGCGCCGGTCGTACCGGAGGTCGCGGTCGATGCTACGCCCGAACCGATCGCTGAAGCTGAGCCGGAACCCGAGCCCGAGCCGGAACCTGTCGTGGAGGAGGCACCGGAGGCAGAAGCGGCATACGAGGTTGAGCTGGCTGACGAGGCTCAAGTCGTGACAGAAGCACCTTCCAGCGTGGACCGTGAGTCCGAGCCTGCCTTGTATTCGGAGCCGGAGGTCATCGAGGCCGTAGTCGACCCGGTGACCGAGGACGCGCCCCCGGACGAAGACAGTGGCATCGTGGACTCGCCCGATGATTGGGTGATCGAGCCCGAAGTGTCGGTAGATCCGGATGATGTCGAGATCAGTCCCGAGGGCCGAGGTCGGATGCCATTTCGCCATCTCCATGTGGAGACCGCCCTGACTGAAGACACGATGTCTTCGGGGCGGTTCTTCGGAGGTGAATCCGCGACCGAGGAACCGGCTGCACAAGAAGCTCCCCCGGAGCCGTCGTTCGGCGAACCGCCCGCGGCGGAGTCAGAAGAGGACCTTCCCTCGTTCGGTGCCGAGCCGGCGGTCGATGACTCCGACGACGGCTTGCCCTCGTTCGGAGAAGCGCCTGTCACGGAGGGTGAAGAAGCACTGCCATCATTCGGCGCGGAGCCCGTTGCTGAGGAGCCCGCAGACGAATTGCCGTCGTTCGGCGAGGTCTCCGTCGTTGAAGATGTCGCCGCCCCAGAACCGGAGGAGGCAGCGCCTGCAGTCAGGGGCTTCACGTTCGGAAAACGGGATCCCAAAGAGAAGGCGAAACGCCTCGCTCGGGTGCTGGTTTCAGACATGATCAGCTACAACGCGGATCGGCACATGAACGCCGTAGCGAGTGGGACGCTGAAAGAGGACTTTGAGGAAGAAATCGACAAGTCGTGGAAGGAATACGTCGAGCAGGTGGGCCCGGAAATGGCGGAGGGCGACGGCCAGGGCTTCTGGCGCGAAGCTCTGAACGACGTGTTGGCTGAGGGAGAGTCCATCTTCTAGGCTTTCCGCCGTTGATGGGCCTAATCCGGCCAGGTATATTCCGGGCTGTGGGGCAGCGGAGGGGCCGTCCGTGTTGCGGACGGCCCCTCCTGTCTGTTTCCCCGCCTCGTTTCGATCCGCACTACCCCTCGGCAAGCCCCGACCATGAACAGAGAGCAGAAGCAGAAGCTCGAAGAGCTCGACCATAAGGTCAGTGAGCTCAGGGGGTATCTTTGACCTCTCTGCACGCCAGGAACGCCTGACGATCCTCGATCAGGAGATGGCCCAGCCGGGCTTCTGGGACAATCAGGAGCACGCCAAGGGGATCATCGACGAGTCCAACCGTTTGAAAGCGTGGGTCGAGCCCTGGCACGCGCTCGACGAGGGTGTGGCTGACCTAAAGACGATGGCTGAGTTGCTCGAAGAAGAGGCGGACCCGGATCTCGAGGCCGAGTTCGTGAAAGAGCTGGCAGCCCAGGTGGTCGCGGTCGAGTCATTGGAACTCCGAACGATGCTTCAGGGGGAGGATGATCACCGTGAGGCGATCATCACGATCAACCCCGGCGCCGGTGGCCTAGAATCCCAGGACTGGGCTGAGATGCTGATGCGCATGTACAGCCGCTGGGCCGAGCGCCGCGGTTTTTCCGTCGAGGTGATGGACCTCCAGCCCGCGGAGGAAGGTGGAATCAAGTCGGCGACGCTCGAGATCAACGGGGAAAGTGCATACGGGTTTCTGAAGGCTGAAGGGGGAGTCCATCGACTCGTGCGGATTTCGCCCTTCGACGCACAATCCAGGCGCCACACATCGTTCGCGAGCGTCTTCATCTACCCGCAGGTGGATGACGACATCGAGATCGAGATCGACGAAGGTGACCTCAGAGTTGATACCTATCGGGCATCAGGTGCGGGTGGGCAGCACGTCAACAAGACCGACTCGGCGGTGCGATTCACGCATGGCCCAACGGGTATTGTGGTTGCCTGTCAGCAGGAGCGTTCTCAGCACAAGAATCGCGCGACTGCAATGAAGATGCTCCGGGCCGCGCTCTATCAGCACGCGCTCCTGGAAAAAGAAAAAGAGCGAGCTGTCCTAGAAGCCACCAAGCAGGATATCGGGTGGGGGAGCCAAATCCGCTCTTACGTGTTCCAACCGTACACGATGGTGAACGACCATCGCACCGAGTTGAAGCTCACCGACGTCCAAAGAGTGATGGACGGTGATCTCGATCCATTCATCGAAGCCTATCTGAAAATGATCGGGGCTCCGTCGGAGGATTAGTCCTCTGACCGCCCAGGAAAAACATATGGAAGATCTAAGCCAGGTACTCCGCGTTCGCCGGGAGAAGCTCGACGCGTTGCGTGAGCAGAACATCGAGCCGTTCGCGTACAATTTTTCCCCATCCCATGCATCCGCTGCGCTCGTCACTGAGTTCGAGGCCGCTGAGGAAGCCGAGGCACTCACGGAGGATGGGGATGGACCTCGGGCGTCGATCGGGGGCCGAATCGTCGGATGGAGGGGGCATGGAAAGAGTGCCTTCGCCCACATCGAAGACGGACACGGACGTGTGCAGGTCTATTTCAAAAAGAACGTGATCGGCGACGAGCGCTTTGAAGAGCTGGATCTGATCGATCTTGGAGACTGGGTCGGAGTCGAAGGGCCTGCCTTCCGGACACGGACAGGTGAGGTCACGATCCGCGCTGAGTCCTACACCCTCCTGACCAAGTCGCTCAGGCCGCTGCCCTTCGGGAAGGTCGAAACGGATTCCGAGACGGGTGAGCGTACGGTGCACTCCGGCTTTGTGAACCAGGAGGCTAGATACCGTCAGCGCTACGCGGATCTCGCTGTACATCCGGACGTTCGTGAGGTGTTCAAGACGCGTTCACGGATCATCACAGCGCTACGCACGTTCTTGGATGGAGAGGGCTTTCTCGAGGTTGAGACACCGGTTCTCCAGCCGCTCTATGGTGGTGCGTCTGCTCGGCCTTTTGTTACGAAGCATCATGCTTTGGACCAAGAGATGTACCTCCGCATTGCGGACGAGCTGTACCTGAAGCGCCTGATCGTCGGCGGCTTGGACCGCGTCTACGAGATTTCGAAGGACTTCAGGAACGAGGGGCTCAGCAAGGTTCACAATCCTGAGTTCACCATGCTCGAATGGTACCAGGCGTTTTCGGACTATGAAGACCAGATGGACCTCGTGGAGCGAATGGTCTTGCACGTTTTGGACACAGTGATCGGCAGTCGGACCGTCCAGCACGGTGAGCACGAGATCCACTTCGCCCCCCCGTTCAAGCGTCTCGGTTTGGTGTCGGGGTTGTCCGACGCGTTGGGGATGGATGTTCACGAAATGAGTGATGCAGACCTGCGGGCCAAGGCCGAAGAGCTGAAGGTCCCTGATCTCGACGGTGCAGGGCGAGGGAAGCTCATCGACAAGCTGTTCGGAGAACTCGTGGAGCCCGGTCTCATTCAGCCGACCTTCGTGATCGATCACCCGAAGGAGCTGAGCCCGTTGGCAAAGCCTCACCGGAACGATCCGCGTCTTACGGAGCGGTTCGAGATGTACATGGCGGGCGCCGAGATCTTCAATGCGTTTTCCGAGTTGAACGACCCTGTCGATCAACGGGAACGCTTCGAGGCACAGGCGTCGCTTAGGGAGGCCGGTGACGATGAGGCCCAGCAGATCGACGACGACTACATCCGCGCCCTGGAGTACGGGATGCCGCCAACCGGAGGCGTGGGGATGGGCGTGGACCGGCTGGTGATGATGTTGACCAACCAGGCGTCGATTCGCGATGTGATTCTCTTCCCGATCCTCCGGAACGAAGAGTGACGGGATCCCCGCGCTCGAAGGGACGCGGACAGTTGTATTGGTTCATCGCGCGTCACTACCTGGGAGCGGGACGTGGTCGTGGGCTCCTGTCGCTAATCACCTGGATCGCGTTGGGTGGAGTGACCGTCGGAGTGACGGCTCTGGTGATCGTGATCGCGGTCATGACCGGAATGCAGGAGGACCTGCAGGGGAAGATTCTCGAGTCGACAGCGCACGTCCGGATCCTTGAAGCGGGGACCAGTCTCCGCTTGAACAACTGGGAACAGGTCGTCGAGGACGTGCTCGAGGTGGAGGGTGTGGTTGGCGCGGCTCCTTGGGTCCTTTCCAGCGTGTCGGTCGTGCGTTCTGGTACCGAGTCGTTCTATCCGCAGTCCGCGAGTCTCTTCGGTGTCCAGCTCGACACCACCCAGACCCCGCCCACTGACATGGAGCGTCGCATTATGGAAGGTGCGGCGAGTCTCGAAAGCGTGGACTCCGACCTTCCTCCGCTTCTCATGGGGAGACTCCTGGCGGACCGAATGCAGCTCTTCGTCGGTGACACTGTGGTCGTGGCATCTTTCGAGAATCTGAGTGCCAACGTGATGGGCGGACTCGCGCCCACGCTGCGCCGTTTTCAGGTGACGGGCACGTTCGAGACCGGGATGTACGACTACGACCTGCAGAACGTCTACACGACTTTGGCCCACGCCCAAGAGCTCGTGGGAATCGACGATCCGTCTGTCGCCGGAGGAATCGGGGTTCGCACAGTCGACCCGTCCCGGGCGACTGAGATTGCCGGAGCGATTCAGGACCGACTCGGCTTCCCTTACTACGTGGAGTCTTGGGAGGTCACCAATCGTGCCCTCTTCAGCGCCCTAAAGCTTGAAAAGATCGCTATGGGGCTGATTCTTTTCCTGATCGTGCTCGTTGCCGCGTTCAACATCGTGAGCACGCTAGTGATGGTCGTGGCCGACCGTACCAGGGAAATCGGGATCTTGAAGGCTATGGGCATGACACGCGCCGGCATCCTCCGCGTCTTTGTATTGCAGGGTGCGTGGATCGGCGTGATGGGGACGGCGCTCGGCACAGTGCTCGGGGTGGCGCTTGCGCTCATCCTTGGTCGCTACGAACTGATCAAGATTCCACCCGATGTCTATTTCGTGGACCACTTGCCGGTTTCGCTGCAACTGGACGACGTCGGGAAGATCGTCGTGGCAAGTATCGTGGTCGCGTTCTTGGCGACGATCTACCCGGCGATCCAGGCGTCACGCCTCGAGCCGGTGGATGCGATCCGTCATGACTGACGTCACCAACCATGCCCCGTTGACGGCCGAGGGGGTCAGTAAGGCCTTTCGTGCCGGAGATGGCACGGATCTCCACATCCTGAAGGAGATCGACTTCACGCTCGCCTCCAGCGAAGCGGTAGCCATCGTGGGCGCGAGTGGAGCCGGGAAATCGACTCTGTTGCATCTGCTCGGAGCCTTGGATCGGCCTTCGGCCGGTGCGGTGCTGCTCGGTGGACGAGATGTGGCGAACCTCTCGGACGAAGACTTGGCGGACGTCCGTAACCGTCATGTCGGGTTCGTCTTTCAGTTCCATCACCTCCTCGGAGAATTCAGCGCGCTCGAGAACGTGATGATGCCGGCCCTGATCAGTGGTGTGGATATGTCGACCGCTCGAGATCGTGCGCGCGGACTGTTGATGGATGTAGGCGTCGATCACCGAGAGGGGCACAAGCCACGACAGCTTTCCGGGGGGGAGCAACAGCGCGTTGCAGTGGCGAGGGCGCTGGTGAACGAACCTCTTGTACTGTTGGCGGATGAGCCGTCCGGAAACTTGGACAGCGAGACCAGCGGGAGACTTCACGACCTGCTGTTCGATCTGAAGGAGAAGCGAGGCCTGTCTATGGTCATTGTGACGCACAACCAGGACCTCGCCGCTCGTGCGGACCGTGAGCTCGTTCTCGAATCGGGTGGGCTCCAACCCGCGACTCGGGTGTAGCCAGGTGCGAAACCGTAGCGGAACCCCATCGGCTGTCGTCTAGATGTCCAATCACATCTGCGAAAAATGTGGCTCGAACGAAGCGGTCATGCGGCTGACGCAGATCGTGAATAACGAAATGTCGACCTACCACCTCTGCGAGACTTGCGCAGCGGAGAAGGGCGTCGAGACCGCGCCGGAGGCGGCCAATTTCCCGTTGACGGATTTTCTCGCCCAGATGGGCGATGAGCGCGGCGAAAGCGACACCACTCCAAATCTCGAGTGTTCGTTCTGCGGTCTATCGTTCAAGGCCTTCCGCGAAACGGGTCGGCTCGGTTGCCCGCACTGCTACGAGACGTTCGAGAGCCACCTCCGCCGCCTGCTGCGACGCATTCACGGCGGGGTCAAGCATGTGGGGAAGGTCTATCTTCCGCCCGACCCGACGGCTTCTGAGATGGGAAAGAGGCTGGAGGGACTTCGGCGCAGGCTACACCGAGCGGTCGATTCCGAAGATTTTGAGCGGGCAGCCGAACTGAGAGACCAGATCCGGTCGTTGGAGCCGGTGTAACCATGAGCGACTTCTCGACAATTCCGGACTACGGATTGAGTTGGCTTGAGGCCAGTGGTGACCATGCGGACATCGTCCTGTCCACGCGCGTGCGTCTTGCCCGAAATCTCCAGGGCCATGCGTTCGGGCCGCGAGCTAGGATCAATGATCGTGAGGCTGTGCTCAAACGGTTCAAGTCGGCAGTAGAGGGCACCGAGGGCTTCGCCACCGGCTCCTTGCTTGAGATGCCGGACGTCGCCACCCGCACTCGGGAGATCCTCCTAGAGCGAAGATTGGTGACCCGTGATCTGCTCGGTGAAGTGGGGACGACGCCCGCTCTCGGCACTGCAGTGCATCTGTCGAGCCGAGATCCTGTAAGTGTGATGGTCAATGAGGAAGACCACCTCCGCGTGCAGAGCCTCCTGTCGGGGCTCCGCATCGAGGAGGCGTGGAGACTCGTCGATCGGCTGGACGAGGAGTTGGGCCGTGACTTGCCTTATGCATACCACAACGAGTTCGGATTTCTGACGAGCTGTCCCACCAACGTTGGATCCGGATTGCGGGCGAGTGTGTTCATGCACCTGCCCGGACTGGTCCTTACCAAAGAGATCGGGAAGGTCCTCCAGGGCCTCAGTCAGGTCGGATTGACGTTCAGAGGGCTCTACGGTGAGGGGTCCGAAGTCGTCGGAAACTTCTTTCAAGTGTCCAATCAAACGACACTAGGAAAGACAGAGGAAGACTTGGTCGATCATCTGGACAAGGTGGCACGACAGGTCATCCAGTATGAGCTACAGGCACGGCAGGTGCTACTTCGCGATGCGCGCGGAGTCACGGAGGACAAGATATGGCGAGCGTACGGTCTGCTCCGCTACGCGAGGTCGCTACCTTTCGAGGAGTTGATGAATCTCCTCTCGGGCGTGCGCCTGGGATTGAGCCTGAAACTACTCCCTGGACTCCGTGTATACACGCTGAACAAAATGATGATATTCACGCAGCCTGCTCACCTTGAGCAGGCCGCGGGTTACGACCTTTCCGCGCCGGAAAGCGACGCGCAGCGCGCGACGTACGTAAGGCGTATCCTTGCTACAGAAGGGGAGATCGAATCGGACGAAGATCAGTCCGACGAAACGACCCCTTCGACCGATCCTGACGGACGATGAACTACAACTTCACCGACCGCGTGCGAAAAGTTCTGGCGATGGCCCGCGAAGAGGCTATTCGCCTACAGCACGACTATGTCGGAACCGAGCACATTCTCCTGGGCCTCATCCGTGAGGGTGAGGGCGTTGCCGCGGCTGTTCTCACGAACCTGAACGTGGATCTGGATCAGATTCACGAGAGCGTGGACGCCTCCGTCCGAAAGGGAAAGGCGACCATCGCGCTCGGCGAACTGCCGTATACGTCGCGGGCTAAGAAGGTCCTCGAGTTCGCGATGGCGGAAGCTAGAGATTTCAATCACTCGTATGTGGGCACGGAGCACCTTCTGCTCGGCCTTCTGCGGGAAGAGAAGGGCATTGCGGCCCAGGTGCTCAACTCGCTTGGCGTCACTCTGGAAGAGGCACGGGGCGAGACCCTCAAGGTGCTCGGGTCCGACGTGTCACCGTCTGAGCCTGCTGGCATTGGCGGCGGGACTCCGGGAACGCCATCGGCCAAGCAAGGCGAGAAGAAGTCGAAGACGCCTGCTCTCGATCATTTCTGCCGCGACCTCACCGAGCTCGCCAAGCAGGGAAAACTCGATCCGACGATTGGTCGGACCGATGAGATCGAACGAGTCGTGGAGATCCTGTGCCGTAGGAAGAAGAACAACCCGGTCCTTATCGGAGAACCCGGTGTCGGTAAGACCGCGCTCGTAGAAGGATTGGCACAGCAGATTGCGCGCGGAGACATTACTGAGGCGCTGCGTGGGTATCGTGTGCTCGCCTTGGACATGGCGGCTGTCATCGCGGGTACGAAGTACCGCGGGCAGTTCGAGGAACGACTCAAAGCGGTCATGACCGAGATCCACCAGGCTAAAACTGTCATCCTGTTCATCGATGAGATGCACACGCTGGTGGGCGCTGGTGCGGCCGAGGGGGCGATTGACGCCTCGAATATGCTCAAGCCAGCTCTAGCGCGTGGGGAGCTGCAGTGCATTGGGGCATCGACGCTAAACGAGTACCGCAAATACATTGAAAAGGACGGCGCGCTCGAACGGCGCTTCCAGCCGGTGATTGTAGATCCGCCCGCCGTTGATGAAACCGTTGAGATCCTCAAGGGGCTCCGAGGCCATTACGAGGAACACCACCGGATCATCATCCCGGACGAGGCGCTCGAACAGGCTGCCAAGCTCGCCGACCGTTACATCACCGACCGTTTCCTTCCCGACAAAGCCATCGACGTCATCGACGAGGCTGGCGCGCGGGCACGCATTGCGAGCCAGGTGCCGCCTCTTGAAGTCGAAGAGCTCAAGGAACAGCTCGTTGAGATTGCGAAGCGGAAGGAAGACGCGATTGGCAATCAGGATTTCGAGCGAGCTGCTGAGTTGCGGGACGAAGAACGTGAGTTCAGCCAGGCGATCCGTGAGAAGCAGGACACGTGGGAAGAAGAGCGGAAGCAGCATCGTCCTGAGATCACCGAAGAAGAGATCGGGTTCATCGTTAGCCGGTGGACGGGCATTCCGGTCATGCGCATCCAGCAGACCGAGTCGGACCGACTCGTGCACATGGAAGAGGAGATCCACAAGCGGATCGTAGGCCAGGAGGACGCGATTGGCGCGATCAGTCGTGCGATCCGTCGCAGCCGAGCCGGACTCAAGGATCCAAAGCGTCCCATCGGGTCGTTCATCTTCTCCGGGCCGACCGGTGTCGGTAAGACCGAGCTGGCGCGTGCGTTGGCCGAGTTCCTTTTTGACGATCGTGATGCGCTCATCCGTGTGGATATGAGCGAGTACATGGAGAAATTCTCCGTGTCTCGCTTGATCGGTGCCCCTCCGGGATACGTGGGGTATGAAGATTCCGGTGCGCTGACGAAGGCTGTACGGCGTCGCCCGTACTCAGTCGTCCTCTTAGACGAGATCGAGAAGGCGCACCCGGATGTCTTCAACGTATTGTTGCAGGTTTTGGATGAAGGTCACCTGACGGACAACTACGGCAGGGTGATCGACTTTAAGAACACCGTGCTCATCATGACGTCCAACTTGGGCGCGCGGGATATTTCGAAAGGCGGCCTCGGCTTCCAGTCCGCGGACCCGAAGACCAGTTACGAGATCATGAAGGACAAGGTGCGGCAGGAGATCGAGCGTGCGTTCAACCCGGAGTTCTTGAACCGGGTAGACGACACGATCGTCTTCCACCCGCTGACCAAGACCGAGATTTCTGAGATCGTACACATCCTTCTTGCCGACGTGCGGACTCGCTTGGCTGAAGAGGATATTACGATTTCGCTGACCGACTCGGCGATCCAGTTCCTCGTCGATGAGGGGTACGACCAAAAGTTCGGCGCGCGGCCGCTTCGGAGAGCCATACAACGGTTCTTGGAGGATCCGCTATCTGAAATGATCCTGCAGCGCGAGTTCAGCAATGGAGATGAGATCGAAGTGGATGCGAACGAGAATGGCGACGGCTTGAACCTCCGAGCGGAATCGGCGACGAAGACGTGACACAACTTTTGAAGACAACTCCCCGGTTGGTTGGGAAGGCCCCCGCGTTCGCGGCGGCCTTCTTCACCGTCATGGCCCTCTGTGCTCCTACGACAGCAGAGGCGCAGACCGAACGGCAGCTGGTACGCGTGGATACCGTCCTCGTTGAGGGCAACAGCACGCGGGTTCAGTCGCAGTCGATCGTCGCGGTGTTCGCGATCCAGGTCGGGCAGGAGGTCAGCTACCGTGACGTCCAGCGAGGGATCAAGGCGCTCCTAAACACGGGCCTGTTCAAAGACATCGTTGTGCGTGCGCTCGGTACGGATCCGGTTCAGCTCGTTGTTACAGTGGAAGAGCTGCCGACGGTTCGCCGCGTGGATATCACGGGTCTTGAACACGGCACCTCCGCCAGAGAGGTTCGGGACACGACAGGACTTCGACCTGGGTTCCCTTACAACCCGCAAAGAATTCTCGACGCCAAGGCGTTCATTCGAGAGGAGCTTGCCGACGACGGGATTCCATTTGCCGAGATCACGGATCGCTTGGTAGAAATCGACAGCGACCGGAATGAGATCGATGTCGTCATCGACGTGGTCGAGGGACAGCGCGTGACGATCGCTGAGATGGACTTCACTGGGAACGAGGTTTTCACCGACGAAGAGCTCCGTGGAGCAATGTCCGTGAAGCCAGAGGGTTTCTGGTGGTTCCGGTCCGGGAGCTTCGACGAAGCTGAGTTTGATCTAGATCTCGAGCTGAGTCTGCCGACCTTCTATGCGGCCAGAGGATATCTCGATTTCGAGGTCGTTACGGATACGATCGTGGTTGACCCGATGACGGGTAAATCCCGGGTGGTTATCGAGGTCGACGAGGGTGAGCAATACCGACTCGGTACGTTCGCGGTGAATGGCGCCAGTCGTTTTACCACAGAAGAGCTGGAAGCGTTCTTCGCCGAGGAAGAAGGCGGCATTCTCCGTAGCCTCGGGTTTGGCGGCAGTGGTGACGTGAGGAGCGCCGAGGGACAGGTCTTCAATTCCGAATCGTTTGAGGAGGCGATCCTTACCGTCGAAGAGCTGTATCGGAACGAAGGATATCTTTACGCCCGAATCAATCCGGTCACCCAAAAGGTGCCCGGATCGGACGGTGCCGCCCCGACCGTCAACGTCGCTTGGGAGATCTCAGAAGGTTCGCCTGCGCTCGTGAATCGGGTGTCGATTGGCGGGAACGAATACACGTATGAATGGGTGATTCGGAACCAGATTTTCGTCTTGCCTGGTGATGTGTACAGCCAAGATCGAGTCCTGCGCAGCTATCAGAATATCTCCGGCCTGGGCTTCTTCGAAGCTCCGATGCCGTTCCCGGACATCGAGCCTACGGAAAATGGCGACGTTGATATCACCTTCAATGTTGTCGAAAAGCAGACCGGCTCGATCAACTTCGGAACCTCCGTTGGTGGTGGAGTCGGACTGTCCGGCTTTGTCGGGTATCAGCAGCCGAACCTCTTCGGGCAGGCAAAGGCGGGTAGCCTCCGGTGGGATTTCGGGACCTACCTCAACAGCTTCGAGGCGAGCTACACGGATCCGGCGCTCTTCCAGAGTCTCGTTTCCGGATCGCTGTCTCTCTTCAACTCGCGTGACCGCTTCTTCCAATTCTCGTCAGGCCGTCGTCGCCGTGTTGGTGCTACTACGCGCTTCGGTTTCCCGTGGCCCGCCTCGAGGGTGACGCGGATGTTTGCCGGTTATGGCATCTCGCGGACCAAGTACGAGTTGTTCAACAACCAGGATGACACGTCTCTCTTTGGTCGTCCGCCGGGCGTGCAGAGCCAGGCGACGTTCGGAATCACCCGACAAACGCTGGATCACCCACTCTTTCCGACTGCGGGTTCGCGTCAGAACGTGAACATTGAGGCCAACGGGGGACTCTTGGGTGGTGACGGTCAGTTCACGAAGATCCTTGCCGATGCGACCTGGTGGGTGCCCATCGGATCTTCTAGCGGTGGAGAAGAGGGCGCAGCTCCTGGCGGCGGCCTTCGGACCGCGCTCGGCCTGACAATTAAGGGGGGGGCGCTGTTCGGTAATGCCGACGCTTTCCCGTTCGATCGATTCTGGATGGGTGGCGTGCAGTTCGGTCAGAACCTCCGTGGTTACGACGAGACGTCGATCACACCGCTGGGCTACTTCGCCGAGCGAGCCGGGGGCGTCACAGACATCGACCGACTCGGTGATGCGTTCTTTACGATTACGGCGGAATACGCGCTGCGGATGAGCGACCAGATCGGTATCTCATTGTTCTTCGATGCGGGTAATGTCTGGCGTGAGCCGGGCGAGTTCGACCCAACAATACTGTACAGAGGTGCGGGAATCGGGCTTTCGTTGGTAACACCCTTTGGACCCATTGGCCTCGATTATGCGTATGGATTTGATAAGACGACACCTGGATGGCAGCTCCACTTCAAAATGGGCCCAGGTTTCTAGACATTATTAAGCTACATAACGATCATTATGACGGAGTTCAGGATTATGCGACGCACCTCGCTCGCACCCCTCGCGCTGGCTTTTTTGTTTACGGCTGGGGCTGCGGAGGCGCAGACGCTCAAGATCGGGTACATCAACTCGGCCGAGATCGTAAACGAAGCCCCCGGAGCCTCTGAAGCGCAGGCCCAATTCGACGCCGAACTGCAGGCATCTCAGGACGAGATCACGCGGTTCGAGAATGAGTTGACCAATATGGAGCAGGCGCTCCAACAGCAGGCGCTTACGCTTTCACCGGAAGCCAAAGCCAATCGCGAGCAGCAGTTCCAGATGAAGGTTCAGGAGTACCAGGACCGAGTTCAGCAGCTGCAGACGTCCGCGAATTCGCGGCGTGCGCAACTCGTCCAGCCTATTATGGACGAGATCACGGCGGTCATCGAGACGATACGGGAAGAGGGCAACTATGCGTTGATCCTGGACGCCGCCGCGGGGTCGATCATCTCCGCGGACCCGAGCCTGGATCTGACACAAGAGGTGCTCCGTCGCTTGGTGGCCGCTGCGGCCGCTGCGCCCGGAGGCCTGAACTAGCGTCTACGCCCTTCACAGGATGTAGAATGGGGCCCACGGCGCGACGCAGCGACCGTGGGCCCCTTTTCTTTTGGAGCACATCGGCATGAATGCGAAAGAGAGTGACTTCACCGTGGAGGACGCCGCTCGTTTGGTCGGGGGATCGGTCAGTGGCGACGGCTCGATTCCGGTGGCTGGCGTTGGCCCGGTCGACGAGGTACAACCCGGTGGAATGGCCTTCTTGGCAGCAAAGCGTTACACCAAGTATGTGCCCGAGGGTCAGGCGACCTCGTACCTCGTCTCGCCCGCCTTGGAGCGATATGTCCCCGAAGGTGTGCCGTGTGTGGTGGTCGAAGATCCGCATCCGGCGCTTCGGACTCTGTTGGGCCGCTTTCACCCGTCCAGGGAGTGGCAGGCGGACATCCATCCTACGGCGATCATCGGAAATGGCACGCAACTGGGCGAAGGCGTCTCCGTAGGCCCGTATGCTGTGCTCGAAGATGATGTGCAGCTCGGTGACCGGAGTCGCGTCGGCGCTCATTGCGTGATTGGGCGAGAAACGCGGATCGGAGTGGACTGCCTGTTGTACCCGCAGGTGGTCGTGTATCACGAGAGCGTGATTGGCGACCGCGTGGTCGTTCACGCCGGGGCCCGAATTGGCTCGGATGGCTTCGGTTTTACATTCGTTGATGGCGCCCACTTGAAGATGCCGCAGGTGGGGAGGGCCGTGATCGAGAACGACGTGGAGATCGGGGCGAACACGACGATCGATCGCGGCTCGTTGGGCGACACGGTCATTGGGCGGGGCTCCAAGCTCGACAACCTCATCCATATGGCGCACAACGTGAAAGTCGGTGCCTTGTCTCTATTCGCCGCCCTGGTCGGTGTCGCGGGCTCTACCCGCATTGGCGAAGGCGTCTGGATGGGCGGCCAGGTCGGAGTGAGCAATCACTTAGAGATAGGGGACGGTGCGCGACTCGCGATTGCCACCAAACTCATGCGGGATGTGCCGGCTGGAGTGACAATGTCGGGTCATCCGTCGCGCCCTCATAGAGAGCAACTGCGACGGCAGGCGCATTTGGGACGGCTGTCGAAGTTGGTGGACCGGATCACGGCCGTGGAAGGGGCAGTGGAGCGGATAGAGTCAGAGCGGTAACTTATGACGCTTGAACGACCTGGGATCTCGACATCTTCAGGACCTCGATGAGGTATACATGAGTCCCCATCAGCGCACGATCGGAAAGAAAATCAAGCTCGACGGCCACGGCGTCCATTCGGGTGAAGCCGCAACTCTCACTTTGAAGCCGGCGCCCGCGGATCATGGGATTCGCTTTTGTCGTGTTGACCTTGATGACGCCCCGGAGATTCCAGCGGTCCTAGAGAATGTCGTTGACACCCAGCTCGGGACTTCTCTCGGGCTTGGCGAGGCCAAGGTGCTCACGGTCGAGCACCTGATGTCCGCGCTCAATGCCGGGGGCATCGACAATGTCCTCGTGGAGGTGGGTGGCCCTGAGATTCCGATTCGTGATGGGTCATTCAGAGACTACTTCGAGGCAATTCAGAGCGCCGGCACCGAGGACCAGGAGGCTGAAGCCCGGATTATCGAATTGAGCGGCCCCGTCCATTTCTCTGGAAAAGATGGACAGTCGTACATCGCGGCTCCCAGCTCTGCACTTACGATCTCTGCCACGATCGACTTTGAGCATGAGGCCATTGGGCGTCAGTACGCTTCGTTCTTGGTAGACGCCGAGACCTTTCGAACGGAGTTGGCACCGGCGCGCACCTTCGGGTTCGAAGCCGATGCGGAGGCGCTCAGGACAAAAGGATTCGCGTTGGGTGCTTCGTTGGACAATACGATCGTCCTCGATGGTTCGGGGGTCATGAATGACGGGCTTCGATTCGACGACGAGTTCGTTCGCCATAAGACTGGCGATCTCGTGGGCGACCTTGGGCTCCTGGGCGGGCGCCTCCAGGCGCATGTGGTGGCTGAACGTCCGAGTCATTCCGGGAATGTTGCTCTGGCTCGTGCCATCGAGACCCACGTGCGCCAGTCGAGTAGGGCGGCTCGTGTGGATATCACGAAAATCATGGAGCATTTGCCGCACCGGTATCCGATGCTGCTCGTGGATCGCATCACGGACTACCAGCCCGGCAAGCGGCTCGTTGGAATCAAGAACGTCACGATCAACGAACCCTTCTTCCAAGGTCATTACCCGGGACATCCGATCATGCCCGGTGTACTGATCATCGAGGCCATGGCTCAGTGTGGCGGCCTCCTCATCATGGATCAGGTCGAGAAGCCAGAAGACAAGGTCGTGTATTTCATGTCAGTGGACCGCGTGAAATGGCGACGCCCCGTGACACCTGGAGACACTCTGGTGTTCGAATTGGAGATGCTCCAGTTCCGCCGTGGTGTGTGCAAAATGAAAGGGAAGGGATTCGTAGATGGGGTACTCGTTGCAGAAGCCGAGTTGATGGCGAGTATCGTCGACAAGTGAGCGGCCTGACGATCGGGACTCGTGGTGAAACGCAGATTCACGAAACGGCGCTCGTCGATCCTGCGGCGCGATTAGGGGCCGGGGTCACTGTGGGGCCGTGGGCCATGATCGGTCCGCGTGTCGTAGTCGGCGATGGCACCCAGATCGGCCCTCGCGTGCTCGTTGAGCGAGATACGACTCTGGGTGAGGATTGCAACATCTCGAATGGCGCTGTTCTCGGGACGGACCCTCAGGACCTCAAGTTCCAGGGCGAAGAAACCACGCTTGAAATCGGCGCCCGGACCGTCATTCGTGAGTTCGCCACGCTGAATCGCGGGACCTCCGCGGCCGGCGTGACTGTGGTGGGCAGCGATTGCTTGCTCATGGCCTACACGCACGTAGCTCATGACTGCGAGGTGGGGAACCACGTCGTCCTCGCCAATTCGGTAAACATGGCTGGGCACGTTGTCATTGAGGACTGGGTCATCGTGGGTGGTCTCACGCCGATCCATCAGTTCGTCCGGATCGGGGCGCACGCCTTTGTGGGCGGCGGCTCTCGTGTGCCACAAGACGTGCCACCGTATTGCAGTGCAGCTGGCAACCCGTTGAAGCTCTATGGCTTGAACTCGGTTGGCCTCGACCGTCGCGGTTTCTCCGAAGACGTCCGCAAAGGGCTCAAGCAGACCTACCGTATCCTGTTCCAATCGAGCGAAAACGTCTCTCGAGCCTTGGAACGCGCCGAAAAGGAAGTGCCCGCCATTCCCGAAGTGCGGCACCTCCTCGAGTTTATCCGAGGGAGTGAGCGCGGCATCACGCTCTGACGAGAGGAATTATGTCACTGATCAAAATACGCCAGGCCCGAAAGAAGAATTGGATCGACGCACGGAAGGGTATGCCGCACTCCCGGCTCGTGACGCTGCTCGTGATCACCCTGCTAATGATCTGGTACCTGGGATCACGGTTCTGATCGCACCGGTGTCAGCCGGCTAACGTGAAACCAACCACCGTTCTTCTCCTCGCAGGGGAGGCGTCCGGCGACCGATACGGTGCCGATGTGGCCCGCGCCCTCAGTGCGCGTCTTCCCGGGGTCCGCTTGGTTGGGACGGGTGGACCACTCATGGCATCGGCCGGAGTCGAGTTGATTGCGGGGCTCGATGATCTCGCGGTAATGGGCTTCGCCGAAATCGTATCCCACCTGGACTTCTTTCGAGAACTCGAACGGAAGGTCACAGAGCTCATTTGGTCCGTAGATCTTGTGATTCCGATCGACTATCCGGGCTTCAACATGAGGATCGCCCGTTCAGCTCATGAAGCCGGGCGACCCGTTGTCTACTATGTCTCGCCGAAGTTTTGGGCTTGGCGTGCGGGCAGGGCCACACAGCTGGCCCGCACGACGGATCACGTCGCGGCAATCTTCCCCTTCGAGGTGGAGATGCTCGAGGCTGCCGGAGCGCGCGCGACGTTCGTGGGCAACCCGCTCCTCGATCGCCCAGACGACGTCGCGAGCGCACCGGACTTCCATGAAGCGTGGGGCCTGGATGCCCACCGACCGATTCTGGCGGTGCTTCCCGGCTCGAGACGCCAGGAACTGGCCCGGCATATGGACGCCTTTGTGCGCACTGCGAACATGGTCGTCGAAGCCCGTCCGGAGACCCAGGTGGTCGTGGGGAGGGCCAGTACCCTGCCCGCTGATGTGTATTCCGGACTGGATTTTGCGGTGGTGGAGGACACACGCAGCCTCTTGAGGCACGCCCGTGCAGGCCTCGTGAAGTCGGGCACTTCAACGCTTGAGGCCACTTTGGAGGGCACGCCCTTTATCGTCGCTTACAAGACGTCGGCGTTTTCCTGGGCGATCGTGAAGCGAGTTCTCCGCATTGAACATGTGTCCCTGACGAACCTCGTCGCCGGCGCGGAGGTGGTGCCCGAGTTCATACAAGACGCGATGGTTCCAGAACGCATGGCGGAGCACTTGATTCCACTGATGGACATCGAGTCGAGTGAACACCTCAAGCAGGTCGAAGGGCTGTCCAAGATCCGTGCCCGTCTGGGTGAGCCAGGCGCCTCCGCCCGGGTGGCAGATCTTGGCGTCGCCCTGCTGGAGGCGCGCGGGTGAACGATCTGAAATTCGGGGCAGCCGGAGTCTTGGGCGCGGGTCTGATGGGCGCGCTCTTCAGCACCACCCGAGTAAAGCGGGTGGGCGAGGAGTCATACCTGCATTTTCGGCGACGAGGCACCCCCGTGATCTTTGTGTTTTGGCACGGGCAACTGCTCCCGCTCATCCATTATCACAGGCGCGAGGACATTGTCGCCCTCGTGAGCGACCACACCGACGGAGAATACGTCTCTCGTGTTCTCCAGCGAAATGGGTTCGCGACCGTGCGAGGCTCGAGTACTCGCGGTGGACAGAGAGGCCTGAGAGGGCTCGTACGCGCCGCTCGAGCGGGAAAAGACCTGGCTCTGACTCCAGACGGACCGAAGGGCCCACAGGGCGTTTTCAAGGCGGGTGCATTGGCTGTGGCGCAGATGACAGGGCTCCCAGTGATCCCTCTGGCATTGGGGACTTCGTCCAGTTGGCGTTTCCGGAGTTGGGACGGGTTTCTGGTTCCGAGGCCGCTCTCGAAGATCCGGCTCGAGTACTTGCCGCCCCGTTTCGTTGGGCGTGGAGCGACGCGTGAGGATCTCGAGCGGATCGGCGGCGAAATCGGAGAGGACCTCAATGCCCTCACCGCTCGCTTGAATCCGAAAGTAACCGACCCGCCGCGCGAGTCTGCATCCGAGTCTGGCCCGGGCGAGAATCAGTGAGCGGGGCACTCGAGGCCATCGCCCGGCAGGTGTGGGACGGTGAACCGGGGTACCAGAGTGTTTCTGTGCTGCTTCGGCCAATCTCTTGGATCTATGGGGGGTCGGTGGGGGTTCGAAACCAGTTTCTGGACTGGGGCGGTGCCATACGGCCAGAAGGTGTCTCGGTAGTCTCGGTAGGCAATCTGGCAGTGGGAGGGACCGGAAAGACGCCTGTGGCCGGTTGGGTGGTCGAGCAGCTTCTGAGGCAGGGGCATCGGCCGGCCGTAGTTGCGCGTGGGTACGGTCGCGATGAGATCGCTCTCCATGCCTCGTGGCACCCAGGCACTCCAGTGATTGCCAATCCCGATCGGGTTGCCGGTGCATTGGAGGCGGCGGCTCAGGGTGCGGACGTTGTGGTCTTGGACGACGGCTTCCAGCACCGCCGGTTGGCCAGGGATGTCGATCTGGTGCTGCTGGCAGCCGAGGACCGGTTCCCGGGCCATCTGCTTCCATCTGGGCCCTATCGGGAGTCCGTGCGGGGGTTGTCACGGGCGGACGGAATAATCGTGACGCGCAAAGTAGCGTCTCGCGAGACCGCCCAGGGACTCATTGAGAAGGCACGACGATGGGCGCCCGATTCGGCTATTGCCCTAGTGCATCTCAGGCCCTCCGGGTGGACGACACTTTCCGGTGAGACGGCTGAGGCTCCAGACACGGCCGTGCTCGTCGCAGCCGGGATCGCGAGACCACAGGCGTTCTGGGATGTGGTTGCCTGGGAAAGTGGCCAGGAAGTCGAGTTGTTGGCCTTCGCGGACCATCACGAATACGATGCGGCCGACGTTGATCACATACAGAGGATCGCAGGGGGGCGAGTCATCGTCGTGACGGAGAAGGACTCCATGAAACTCAGGCCCTACTCCGACGGTCTCGGCGACGTCCGCGTGTTGCACCAGGAGGTCTATTTCGAGTCAGGACGAGAAGATATCGAGGTGCTCCTCACTCTCTCCGCCGGGCCCGTTCAGTGAAGGTCTTGATCGTCGCTGTTGGGGCCGTCAAAGGTGCCCTCGCACCAGTTGTGGCAGATTATGAACGTCGTGCCAGCCATCATTGGAAGCTTTCCGTTGAGGAGGTTCCGGCTGGCACTAAGAGTGGATCGAAGGACGCTCAAGCGGTCATGAGTGCTGAAGCGGAGCGCCTCCTCGCGCGCGTCCCAGCCGAGGTAGACGTTGTGGCGCTTACCCGGGACGGAAAATCGATGGACTCGAGGGAACTGGCCGGGTACCTAGATGAACATGCGGTGCGGTCGTCCCCGGGCGTGGCGTTCGTGATCGGCGGTGCATATGGTCTCGACCCGCGTGTGATCGCTCGGTCGCGTCGTCGATTGTCGCTTTCCAAGATGACTCTCCCGCACGAGGTCGCTCGACTCGTGCTTTCTGAACAACTATACCGCGCGGGGACGATCTTGCGCGGTGAGCCGTATCACAAAGGCTAAATACATGGAATGGATTGTCGGACGTCCTGGTGGCTCGGATGTCGTTCGCGGCTACATCGAGGGTGACGAGGCTGCCTGTTCGTTCTTCGGACGACACTTCGCGTCTTTGGATGATTTCAGGTCCAAGGCAGAGGAAGTCGATGGTCGTTTCGATCGAGAGGCGCGCGAGCGGGCTGTGGAGGCACTCATCGTGCCACCTGGCGCAGATGCCGCTCGACTGACGGCTTTTGTGGAGCAGGGGGGCTATATGGTCACAACTGGCCAGCAGCCCGGCCTCTTTGGTGGCCCCCTCTATTCCATCCACAAGGCGCTCACCGCGGTTCGCCTCGCAGAGACCCTCGAAAAAGCTCTGGGAAAGCCGGTGATTCCCGTCTTCTGGGTAGCCTCCGAGGATCACGACTGGGCGGAGGCCAACCACGCAGATGTGATCGGGACCGACAACGAGCTGCACCGAGTCGAATTGGCTGCACCGGACGATTCCGTGCACCCGGCGATTCACAGAATCCCCACGGGTGAGGCGATCACAGTAGAAGTAGATAAGTTTCTGCAACTTCTTCCACAGACAGACTTTAGTGCCGAATACTTCGAGTTGATTCGCGGGGCGTTCTCGCCAGATGCGACGCTCGCTGATGGTTTTCATAAGGTCGTTCAGGAGCTCCTTGGGCGTTTCGGGCTGTTCTTTACGGATGCAGCGAATCCGGCGCTCAAGAGGCATTCTGCGGACGCACTTTTGGTGGAGCTGGACCGTTCCGAGGAGATGGAGAACGTTCTCACGGAGACCGCCCAGGCACTGGAAGCCGGGGGATTCGCTCTTCAGGTTCCGATCCTTCCTGGGGGAGTGAACCTGTTCCTCGATGGCCCCGCAGGCCGGGAGCGGCTGTATCGCGAGGGGGAAGCCTTTCAGCAGCGGACCTCCAAGACCAACGTGACCAGGGAGGAGATTCGAGCTGCGCAGAGCGAAGACGCGACGGTCTTGAGCCCGAATGTGCTGTTCCGCCCGGTCGTTGAAAGTTCGGTCTTCCCGACGTTGTCTTATGTGGGCGGACCCGGCGAGATGGCGTATTTCGCACAACAAAAAGATTATTTCGCTGCGCACGGCATTGAAATGCCGGTGATCTTCCCACGTTTCTCGGCGGCTCCGGTCGAAACGAAAATCCGAAAAGTCCTCGACAAGTTCGACTTGCAGGTGTCAGATCTGCACCGCCCATTCCACGAGATCGCAGGTGATATCGCTCGGGATGAGGTGCCACCGGAAGCCCGGAAAGCCTTGGGTGGACTGCGGGGTGCGATCGGAAAGAGCGTTGGGGAGTTAACGCAAGCTGTGAAGCCCATTGATCCTACGCTGAAAGGGCCGGTGCAACACATTCGCAGTCAGTCGTTTGCTGCCATCGACGAGCTCGAGAAGAAGATCGTGCACGCGCTCAAGCGAGAAAATGAGATCGCTCTGGGGCAATTGGAGAAGGCGCAGGTCCATCTGTTCCCATTAGGGAAGCCTGCCGAACGGGTGCAAAACCCGTTTTACTTCCTGACGCGGTACGGTGGCGCGGTTCTTGATGAGCTCTACGACGCATTTCGTGTGAACCTCTCCTGATCGCGTCGCGTATGATCTGTTGTGTGGTGTCCGTTTCGACCTCTAACTTCGGCTGATGTTCTTACAACTCGTTCTGATTCTCGTCGTGTTCATTCCGCTGCTTGCGATTCTTCTCGATTCGCAACTCGGCCGCGCCTTGGCGTCCAGGCTGGAGCGACGAAGCCTTGACGGGCCATCGGACTTGATGGCGGAACGCGTTGCATACCTGGAAGGGGAAGTCGAGCGGCTCACCAGCGAGATCTCGCGACTCGACGAAGAGGGGCAATTCGTGACCAAACTCCTCAGCGAACGGTCTGATTCCGAGGCCGCACTCCCCCCGGGTGACGACTCCATCTAAGCAGTCTCGAGCCGGCACGGGTAAGGGTATCCGTGCTGCAACGAGGGTCGGCGCCGGCATCTTCGTGAGCCGTGTCTTGGGCTTCGTGCGCGACCGCGTCTTCGCACACTATTTCGGGTCCAGCGACTTCGCCGACGTGTGGCGAGCCGCGCTGCGGCTCCCTAATGTGATCCGTAATCTCCTGGGTGAAGGCACGCTGTCGGCTTCCATGATCCCCGTGTACTCGGAGTTCGTGGGAAAGGGCGAAGAGGAGAAAGCGAAACGGTTTGCGGGTGCCGTGCTCGGCCTTTTGGCCGTCGTGTCCGGGACAATTGCGCTGGCTGGTGTCTTGGTCGCCCCTCTATTGGTTCAGGCCTTCTTCCCCAAGTGGACCCCGGAGAAGCAGGAAATCACCACGACGCTCGTGCGCATCCTCTTCCCGATGAGCGGCATCTTCGTCCTCGCCGCGTGGTCGATGGGCGTGTTGGACAGCCACAGACGCTTCTTCGTGTCCTATGTCGCTCCGGCATTCTGGAACGTGGCGCTGATCGGCGTGATGGTGGCGGGCGGGATGTTTTGGGGACTCGGGCAGCGCGACCTAGTCGTGGTTTTGGCCTGGGGTGCTCTAGCAGGTGGCTTCGTCCAGTTGGGGATTCAGGCGTCTGCTGCCCTTAAGCACTTGCCGGGGCTTCGACCCTCCCTCGATCGCAATGCCCCGGGGGTGCCCGAAGCGATCCGAAACTTCGTTCCCGTCGTTGCGGCACGCGGCGTCGTGAACCTCAGTGGTTGGTTCGAGATCTTCCTGGCTGGTCTGCTTTCCAGCGGATCGGTGGCCGTTATGGGTTATGCCCAGACCTTCTACATACTTCCGATCTCCCTGTTCGGAATCAGCATCGCTGCGTCTGAGCTTCCGGAGATGTCACAGATGAGGGCAGAGGACCGGGCGCTCCTTGGTGAGCGCGTGGCCCGTGCTCTGAAACGCATCGCGTATTTCCTCATTCCGGCGGCCGTGGGCTACCTGTTGCTCGGAGACGTCGCCATTGCGGCCCTTTTTGAAACGGGTGAGTTCGGTGAGACGCAAACGCTGGTCACGTGGGGGGTGCTGGGTGCGTTCTCGCTCGGGCTGCCAGCTACCGCGAGTTCGCGCGCGCTTTCGTCCGCTTTCTATGCGCTGCGCGACACCAAGACGCCTGCCAGGATCGCCTACGTGCGAGTGGTCGTGTCCTTGGTCGTGGGTGTGGCCGCGATGATTCCGCTGGACGAGTACGGCTTCTCTGGGCTCCGCCTCGGAGCCGCAGGGCTGGCCCTCGGGGCTTCTGTCGCTGCCTGGGTAGAGTTTGCGCTTCTGCGGCGTAAGCTAGGAGCCAGGATTGGTCCCCATGGGCCTGGGTTGGCTCCAGTGCTGAGGATGACGCTCGCCGCTTCGGTAGCGGGTGGGGTCGCTGTCCTACTGCAATTCACGGCGCCCGATGTGAGTACCACAGTCCTGGCTCTGGAAACGCTGCTTCCGTTTGGGGTAGTCTACCTCATCGTCTCGAGCATGCTGGGAGAAGGGATCTCGGTCCGACGCTCTTAAGAGGCGAGGCGCGCCACCTCCACCGTTCGGTAGATCTGCTTTGCCAGTAACTCCTGCAATTCTGAAGGCTCTCGCGAGGAAGCCGGGCGTCTACCTATTCCGAGACACCGGCGGCACGGTGCTCTACGTGGGCAAGGCGAAGGTGCTTCGCAGCCGAGTGCGCAGCTACTTCCAGCGAGAGGTGGATTTGAGTCCGAAGAATCGCGAGCTCGTTCGTCTGATCGATTCGGTCGAGACCCTAGTCGTTGGCACCGAAGCCGAGGCGCTGATTCTCGAGGCGAACCTGATTAAGGAACACAAGCCTCGATTCAACATCCTCATGCGGGACGACAAGAAATACCCGTACATCAAGGTGACAGTGCGCGAGCCGTTTCCCAGGGTGTATGTGACGAGGCGCGTCATCAACGATGGTGCACGCTATTTCGGCCCGTACACGGCCGTGGGTCCAATGCGCCAAGCCCTCGAGGTCGTGAAGCGCTTACACACGGTCCGCTCGTGCCGCTACAACCTTCCAAAGGACCGCCCAGAGCGCGCGTGTCTGGACTATCACATCGGGCGCTGCAAGGCGCCGTGCGTGGGGCTCCAGTCCGAAGCCGACTACCGCGGGATGGTGGACGAGATTCTCCGAATCTTGGAGGGCGACACTGAGCAGCTACGGGGTGATGTCGAAGTGCGTATGCACGAAGCATCGTCCGAATTGGACTTCGAGCAGGCTGCGCAAATGCGGGACGTGATTGCGGGACTCGATGCGCTGGCCAACGAGCAGCGGGTCCACAACGCTCAAGGAGGAGACCTCGACATTGTGGCGTTGGCGCGTGATGGGGACCTCGGTGCGGGGGTCGTGCTCAAGGTGCGGTCCGGGCTGCTCCTAGGACGCAGTGCGCAGCGTTTCGCTCAAATCATGGACGAGTCTGACGAAGACATCCTGAGTTCTCTCGTGTCTCGGCACTACCTGGGAACCGGAGAAGCGGGCATGGTTGATTTACCGCGTCAGGTACTCCTCCCGGGGTCCTTCGCCGACGGTGAATTGCTGGCGGAGATCCTGAGTGAGGCGTCGGGACGGAAAGTCGCCGTGCTCGAGCCGCAAAGGGGCGAGAAACGACGCCTGATCGAACTGGCGGAGGAGAACGCTCGGCAGGTGCTAGAGGACAAAGTCGCAGCGATGTCCTACGCAGCGGATCGGGCGGATGATGCCCTCTTCAGCTTGCAGGACGAGTTGGACTTGAAGGTCGTGCCCCGACTCATGGTGTGTTTCGATGTATCCCACATGCAGGGCTCTGACACGGTGGCGAGCGCGGTCGTATTCGAGAATGGCGAGCCCCGGCGGGCGGCCTACCGTCACATGCGCATCAAAGGCGAATGGGGGAACGACGACTACGCCTCCATGGAGGAAGCCGTCCAGCGGTACTTCCGGCGGCGGCGCGATGAAGAGAAGCCACTGCCGGATCTCGCCGTTGTCGACGGTGGAAAGGGCCAGTTGAGCGCGGCGGTCGGAGCCTTGGCCTCGTTGGGGCTGGGCGACGTGGCGGTAATCGCGCTCGCGAAGAGAGAGGAGGAGGTCTTCATGCCGGGTTCGTCGGACCCGATTCTCCTCGACCGGCGCAACCGCGCTTTGCATCTCCTTCAGCGCATTCGGGACGAGGCGCACCGCTTTGCGGTCCGCTACAACCGGAAACTCCGAAAGAAGCACACGATCCGTAGCGACCTAGGTGAGATTCCGGGCATCGGGCCACAGCGTCAGCGCACGCTCTTGAGGCGATTCGGGTCGCTCAAGGGTGTGAAGGAGGCGACGAAAGAGGAGATCTCCAGGGTCCCTGGGTTTTCCCAGGCGCTGGCCAGCCGGATCCTGACTTATCTCGGCCGGTGACCCAAATTCAGAATTCACAAAAAGCGTCGGAAAAACGTCTGTAAGAACCTTGGTTTTCAGCGTATCTTGCACCGACAAGGGCAAAGGAGTCGGGTTGAAGGGGAAACTGTCTACTCGAATCAACGCTGATACCCCCTTGGCGTGCTTTTTGCCCGCTTCTAGTTTATTCGGTCTACCCAATGAAGTGTTTGACCCCAATGGAGGATCCCCGGATGAAGATCCGTTTCGGACTCGTCCTGATGTTGGCTCTCGGTCTCGGTACCGCCGGTTGTGCAAGCGGTGGTGCTGCGAGCGGTGATTCGGCCTCGGGTGCGCGCCCTTCGGTGCCCGGCGGCGAGGCCCTCGCTCAAGGTGAGCGCCCTCGTCAGACGGAGAACACCCGTGCCGCGCAACGGCACATTGACGCCGGCGATGCTGCGGAAGATCCCGCAGAGGCCCGGATGCATTATGAGCAGGCGCTCGAAGCCGCGATGGCCGCGATCGCCGAAGATGGTCGCAATCCGCTGGCACACCGCCAGGCGGCGCTGATCAACCTCGCGCTCGAGGACTACACGGCCGCCGGCGCGCATTTTGATCATGCGTCCGGCCTACGTCCGATTTACGAGTTCGAGGATATAGGGATCCGCGAGCGCGCGTGGATCGAGCTCTACGGGCTGGCTATCCCTGCGGTGAATGGGGGTGACTACGAGACCGCGGTCGGCCACTTCGAGGACGCCAACGCGATCTACGACGAACGCCCTGAGGCGATGGTTACTCTGGCACAGCTCCACGCCCAGCTCGGTAACCATGACGCTGCCATCGAAAACGCGGATCGCGCGCTTGCGATCATCGGCTCCGAGAAGATCAACGAGATGGATTCGGCGACGGCGGCGACGTGGACGCAGCAGGCAGCCGATCTCCCGATGCTGAAGGCTCAGGTATTTGCCGGCGCGGGTCGCTTCGAAGAAGCGGCGGTGGGCTTCCGCGCGATCTCCGATGCCAATCCTGATGACGTCCTAGCCATGCGCAACCTGGCTGGCGTCCTCATACGGATGGGGAATGAGGCTGAAGCCTTCGACGTGTATGATGAGATCTTGGCCCGCCCAGGACTCGACGCGGCGGACTTCTACACGATCGGAGTGGGCTTCTACACCGGTAGCGAGTACGGGCGTGCCATCGCGGCTTTCTCCGGTGCGGTTGAGATTAACACGAAAGATCGTGACGCGATCGAGATGTGGGCGCGTTCGCTCCAGTTGGACTCTGCCTATGCGGCAATTCCAGAGGTTACAGCCCGGTGGATCGAACTCGATCCTTATAACCAGAACGCATATCTGGTGTCCGCTCAGGCCCTGAACATCAACGGAGATGAGGACGGAGCCCGGGAGATGATTGGGGCGATCGACGCTCTTACGGTTGATGTGAAAGACATGCAGATCACCCGCATGGGCGCGGGCGGCGCGATTCTGAGTGGCTCGGTCACGAACAAGTCTCTGGCCCAGGGCACCAACGTCACGCTCAACTTCACGTTCTATACCGCCGCTGGTGATGCGATGGGCACGGTCGCCCACACGGTCTCCGTGGCCGGCGAGAACATGACCGAGATCTTCCAGGTCGAGTTCAGCTCGATGGACCAGGTCGGCGGTTACGGCTACACCCTCACGGGTGGCTGATTTCCAGTGCCAAGCTGGTTTTGACAACGCGGCGGGCGGTTCCTTCGGGGGCCGCCCGCTTCGTCGTTCAGGGGTTTGCGGTGGTTTGCCCCGGGGACGTGGGCTCTTTCTTGACCGACCTGATGCCTCGGCTAGATTTGCACTCTTCGCGGGAGTAGCTCAGTTGGTAGAGCATCAGCTTCCCAAGCTGAGGGTCGCCGGTTCGAACCCGGTCTCCCGCTTTTGAGGAACAGGAAGCCCCGCAACGTCTTTCGGCGTTGCGGGGCTTCTCGTCGTTTTTGCTGCAGAGACGATGGCCGTGACCATCCCCTTGTTCCGGGAGGTGGGGTTCGTTGGTCGGAGGGGACTCATGTCTCCGGTGGTGTCAGGGCCGCGGTTTCGGGCGGGGAGGGGGGCGCCGGTCATCCACGGGATATCGACCCACTTCTTGCTGCCCCGCGTACCCTATCCTACCCTGCGTTTCGGTGCCACACGCTGGTTGTCCCTACTCGTCCCTGCGTGGGGCGAGCATCTTCAAGCCGGCCAGAAAACTCAGAGGAAATCCAATGGAGTCGCAGCTTCGAATGCCTTCGCTCGTTTCGCGTTCGCTCTTCCTATTCCTCGCCCTCACTGCGGCGCGTGTCTTGCCCGGTGTGGTCCAGGCCGCATCCGCACAGAATTCGGTGGAAATCAGCGCCCCTGTCGGCTTCACTGCCGAGAGCGCAGCGCGACAATCGTATTGCGAGGCGAAGTTCGTCGGCCTGCCTTCAGGCGACTCCTTTCGGGAACACCTGCGGATCATCACAGCAAATCCGCATCCGACTGGCTCCCCCGAACAGGTGGAGGTTGGCCACTATCTGAGTCGCGTCATGAGGGCCGCCGGTCTCAGCGTGCGCGACCATCCGTACGACGTGTATCTGCCACAACTCACGGACGATGTCGAAGCCCAGATCGTCACGCCGGTCTCGATGCGGCTGAACAACCGCGAGCCCGCTTTGCCCGAGGATCGATTCTCCGGGCACCCCGACTTGCTGAACGGGTGGAATGCCTTTTCCGGAAGCGGAGACGTGACCGGTGAAGTGGTCTACGCGAACTACGGAACCCGAGCCGACTATAGGGCTTTGGACTCCATGGGCATCTCACTCGAGGGGAAGATTGTCGTTGCACGTTACGGCGGGAATTTTCGCGGATTCAAAGTCCTCTTCGCGGAGGAGCGTGGGGCGGCCGGGGTCATCATGTTCAATGACGCCCCGGCAGTGGAGGAAGATCCCTATCCCCAGGGCCCCATGCTGAATGGCGAGATCATCCAGCGTGGCTCGGTACTGACCCTCGCTTGGACGGGTGACCCGCTTACGCCGTTCGAACCTGCGTTACCAGTCGATGGCCCCGTTCAGGTGAATCGACTCGATCCAGACGATGTGGGGCTGCATACCATCCCCGTGCTTCCGTTGGGGTACACGGCCACGTCCGAGATCCTGTCCAGGATGACGGGCGAAATGGCGCCAGGCGAGTGGCAGGGTGGCCTGCCCATGCCTTACCGCCTAACGGGTGGGGACGAACTCACCGTCCGTGTCCGCGTAAACCAGCCAAAGGCGCTGACTCGGGCCACGATGGTGGTGGGGACGCTCGAGGGTAGCGACTTCCCCGACGAGTGGATGATTCTGGGTGCGCACTACGACCCGTGGGGTTTTGGTGCGGTCGATCCCAACGGTGGCACGGCAATGCTTCTCACGCTCGCCGAGGCACTCGGAGAGCTAGCAGAAGAGGGGTGCCGGCCCCGCCGCTCGATTCTGATCGCGCACTGGGATGCCGAAGAGTACGGCGTCATTGGCTCCACTGAATGGGTCGAAGAGTTCCTCGAGCCGCTCACGACAGGTGCAGTCGCCTACATCAACGCTGACGCCGCGGTCTCGGGTGGTTTCTTCGGCGGTTCGGCATCTCCCTCGCTAAAGCAGCCGATCTTGGATGCGATCCGCGACACTCCCTATCCCAAGGAAGGCCGTAGCGTTTACGACTGGTGGGCCGAACGTTCAGAGGGCGGCACACCCGTCCTCGGGGACCTCGGCGGAGGCTCGGATCACATCGCCTTTTACACCCATGCTGGCATCCCGTCTGCGGGGATCACCTCGGGGGCAGGGGGACGCAGTGGAGTTGCCCACTCCAACTACGACAACTTTTCTTGGTTCGAACGCTTCGGAGATCCCGAGTGGATTTACGGCCCCATGGTAGCGACGGTAGACGGCCTCTTGTCGCTTCGGCTCGCGAACGCTGATCTCCTTCCGTACGACGTGACTCGATATGCCGTCGACACGCGGATGCATGTGAACACGCTACTCGAGGTCGCTGAGTACCGGCGGATCGAGGTCGATCTGAGTCGATTAGTCACGGCGACTACGGACTTGGCACGCGCCGCGACCGCTCTCGATGCGGCACGAAGTACTCGAGTCGCCCTGGGTCCGGTCCCGTCGGTGGAAGCCGAGCGGATCAACGCGGCATTCATTGGGCTCGAAAAGGCATGGCTGGATGACCGTGGTCTTCAGGATCGTCCATGGAGCCGGTCGCTGTACGTGTCCCCCGATCCATTCAGCGGGTACGCCTCGTGGATGCTCCCAGGTCTGCGTTACGAAATCGAGACGGACGATCCCGCTGACGTGCCCGAGTGGGAGACACGCTATTTAGAGGCGATTCGTCGATTGACGGACCGCATGGATGGGGTCACCGCCCTGATCGAGGGGAGCATCTGATGGACACCGGCAACCGGGTTCCCAGCGCTCGAGTTCGAATTGCGTAACGATCGCCGTCGCGAGGAGGAGGTTATGAAACGAGTCTCAATCCGAAGTGCCCTGCTTCTGACACTGTGTCTTGCTGCAGGACTTGTGGCTCCGGTGACGTCGATCGCCGCCCTGCCCCAAGCCGAGTTCATCCAGCGCACACTGACCTACAAGGTGGTGGGTGAAACGCGAATAGAGGCCGACGTTTACCGGGCCGACGATGATACCGCGCGTCCGGTGATCCTTTGGATCCACGGTGGTGCGCTGATCTTCGGCAGCCGATCCGGCACGCCGCCGCAGATGAAGGCTTTCGCCGAGACGAGCGGCTACGTCTTGGTGTCGATCGATCACCGCCTCGCGCCTGAGGTGAAGCTCCCCGAGATCGTCGGCGACGTAGAGGACGCGATCCGCTGGATCCGCCACGAAGGGCCCGAACTCTTCGGCTCCGATCCCGACAAGCTGGTAGTGGCCGGCGCTTCGGCGGGTGGCTACCTGGCACTGCTGAGCGGCTTCCGTGTGACGCCACGGCCCACCGCTATCGCGTCGTTCTGGGGTTACGGGGCGGCCGACGCGCCTTTTGAGTCCGAGCCGTCGGAGTTCTACCGCTCGACATCGCCGTTGGTCAATCGAGCCGATGCATTCGCCGCAGTTGGCGGCGAGGTGCTCACCGCAACCGGCCCGGGCATGGACGGCCGCTGGCCGTACTATCTCTACCTGCGACAGCAGGGCTTGTGGCTCGAGGAAGTCAGCGGTCTCGATCCCCTCACCCAACAGCGTGAGCTCGATTCGTTCGCCTCCGTGCGCAATGTAGATGGCGACTTCCCGCCGACCGTTCTCGTGCACGGCACCAACGACGAGGACGTGGCGTACGCGGAGTCCGCTGGTCTCGCCGCCGAGTTATTGCGCCACGGCGTCGTCCACCAACTCGTCACCGTGGAGGGTGCGGGGCACGGATTGAGTGGCGTTGGTTTCGACGTGTTGTCCGATGCCATCGACCAGAGCCTGGCGTTTATCGACGAACATCTGCGAGGGCGATAACGCTCGCCGCCCCGCGGCTGAACCCGAAGATGAAAACCTTGTCGTCGGGCTCATACTCACGCGCCAAGAATTCGTAGATGTCGAAAAGTTTTGTCAGAACCCGAAGCCGACGGCGCCGGACACGGCACGCCAATACTTGTTCTTGGGTGTGCCGACACCGTTTGCGTAAAACGTGATTTGTGGGTTGGTCCAATCGTGCAGATCAATCGCCTTGTACCTCTGGTAGACGTTACTGGCTGGCGTGTCTCCGCCGAGATTCACGGTTCCGTCTGCGCGCAGCACGATGTTCTTGCCATTGACCCGCCCATCGAGTGGTCTTGCCGTCGTGATCTGCAGGCTCTCGGACGAATCCGACGAGGCTGTCACAAAGCGCAGCTTACGAAGCGTGGCGGTCAACTGCCGACTTCGAGATCTACTGCTGTTGATCCTGGGCGCCCAGCCACCCGACGTGGCCGGCTGGTGTCCTGACGTACAGGAATCCCTCATAGCGGCCTAACACGGGCACCTCAGCGCCCGCCCCCAACTGGTCGATGATCAACGCCGTGTCGTTCGGGATAAGGAAGACAGGGGTCAATGCGGACGCGACCTGAGACATGAGGGGTGAGTCTGCCGGCTCTGTGAGCCGAGCAGCCACATAGCCGGATTCGCCATCAGGCAGGCGCACGCGGAAGAACTCGCCGGACCCGCCCAACACACGGAGCGGTGTGTACTGCCCAAGCTCCCGAATTACCTCGCCTCGGCTCCCTGGGGCGGCGCGCAACCGGATACCGTCATTTCGCAAACGTACCCATCCGCCGAGCTGGTCGAGATCCGCGGTCAATTCGGCGAGAGTGCCTCGAGGCGGAAGGATGAACGGGTACGGGTTTACAGCACCTTCACCGCGGCGGTATACCCCAAAATGGAGGTGGGGCGGAGTTGTGCGGGCATTCCCGGTATTGCCCACAAAACCGATTGTGTCTCCGACCTCCACTTGTTGGCCGTTCCGCACGTTCTGCTGATCCAAGTGGGCGTAGTAGATGTTGGCATTCCGTACGTTGTCGCGGACCCAGACGACCCTTCCGCCGAGATTGGTCACAGCCACCCGATTCGCCACGCCTGCGGAGGCGGCAAGAACCGGAGTTCCTCGGCGTGCGAAGATGTCTACTCCTTCGTGTGTCCTTCTGCCTCCGTCTCTGTCTACACCCCAGAGACTCTGAACGGCTCGCATGTTGTACCCCTCGATGGGGAAGGACAGCTGAGCGCCCAGCCTCAGGGTGACGTTGTAGCTACCGCCCCGCAGGAGTTCCGGCTGAATGCGTAGGATGTAGTCCCCCTCGCGCTGCGGCTCGTGCACGAAGCTGCCAGGGATCGAGTCTGTGGACACGACCGGCCTAAGGGGATCGTTCTCGTTTTCGGGTACTCGGAAGAAGTCGACAAAGAGCCGAGTTTCCTCGTCCGTCGACAGGGCCACTTCCACCGACAGCTTCTGGCCATGCCCGATCGTGATCCGGTACGCCATCGCGCCCGGTTCTTCGGCGGTGATGAAGCCCTCTTCCTGGAAGGGAAGAGACACCACCGCAGCATCTTCGATGGATTGGCGACCCGCCAGGACCCAGTCGCGCCCTAAGGCGGATTGGTCGAGCCCAGCGTCGGCGAGCGACGCCCGATATTCCTCATGCGGCGTATGCTCGCGGAAGCGGTCTTGTACCTGCTCGACCTCTTCACACGCCGCCACATAGGTCAGCGCCAATAGGGCGGCAGTCGCCCTCGCGATCCGTCCACGCATCGGCCTCGTCACCACCCCCCCGAATACCATCGGTCTTGTTCGTGCATCCGTTCCCTCTATGTGGGATCGCTCCGCATTGCTCCGCCCCGAAGCTGACGAGACCCTGCGTAGGTGGTCAAGGCGGAAATTGTAGGGCGTACTGGGCTCGGTTAGGTTTCCGGCCCGCCGTATGCGCCAAATATTTCTCCCCTGAGAGTGCCCAATCGTGGTACGAATCGCCGAAATCGAAGCTGGCAGTATTGCCGACGAGCTCAGTCTCGAGATCGGCACGCGTATTGTTCGCATTAATGGCGAGCGGGTACGTGACGGCATTGATCTGACGTTCCTTCTCTCGGACACTGATTTCGAAATGGAGACTCTCTCCCCGGAGGGAGAGACCGTGATCTACGACATCGAGCGGGACCCGGGCTCCCCCATGGGAATCGTCCCGGCTCCTGATGCGATTCGCGAGTGTGCCAACAAGTGTGTCTTCTGCTTCATCGATGGGAATCCGAAGGACGCACGGCCCACGCTGTGGCTTCGTGACGACGATTTCAGGTTGTCGTTCACCTATGGCAGTTACGTCACACTCACGAATCTTGGGCCGAAGGGACTCCAGCGGCTGATCGACCAGCAGCTCTCCCCGCTCTATGTCAGCGTGCACGCGACTGAGCCCGAGGTCCGAGAACGCTTGCTCGTCAACCAGCGTGCCGGACTGATCATGGAACAGCTACGCCAACTGATTGCTGGCGGCTTGGAGGTTCACACTCAGATCGTTCTATGTCCGGAGTGGAATAACGGAGATCATCTCGATCGTACGATCGAAGACCTCTGGGGCCTCGGTGAAGCGATTACTTCACTTTCCGTCGTCCCCGTGGGTCTCACGAAGTACAACGTGAATCGGCCGGTCCGACATCTGACGGCGGAGGAAGCAGGGCAGTCGATCGACCAAGTCGATCGCGCTCGCGAGCGCGGCTTCAGTGAGAGAGACTCGGGTTGGTGCTATTCCGCAGATGAGATGTACCTCATTGCGGGTCGCACCATTCCCGACGTGAAGTACTACGATGACGGTGCGCTCTATGAGAACGGGGTTGGTGCGGTTCGCCACTTCGTCGACCGATTCGCCGCCGGACTCCCGAACGTGCCCAGCTATGCCGGGAAGAGGATTCGGCTGGTAACGGGGCGATCGATGGCGCCGTTCATTCAGGAACGTTCCGTGGCGCTGGCGGAGGCAACCGGGGCCGAGGTGGAAGTGGTCGTGGTACGGAACGACTATTTCGGAGAGAGCGTGTCGATCGCAGGACTGCTGGGAGGCCAGGATATCCTCGGCGCGCTCGGAGACTCGAACGAGGGTGACGTCGTGGTCCTGCCCGCCGAAGCATTAAACGCCGACAATGCCTTCATCGACAATGTGACCATGTTGGACTTTAAGGCAGCGATGGGGCCGGCGCATGTCATCCCCGGATACGAAATCACCGAGGCATTAGGCGCGTCATGAGCGAGCGGCTCCCTGTAATCGCAGTTGTTGGTCGCCCTAATGTGGGCAAATCGACTTTCTTCAATCGGGTGGTTGGATCGCGGGTTGCGATCGTGGACGATCAGCCTGGTGTCACGCGCGACCGGAACTTCTCCAAGGCCGACTGGGCCGGGCATCACTTCTTCATTGTCGACACCGGCGGGATTGTGGAAGACAGTGACGAGACCATGGACAAGGCGATCCGCCAGCAGGCGATGCTGGCGGTGGCTGAAGCCGACGTGATCCTTTTCTTGGTCGATACGAAAGAAGGCGTGCAGCCGCTCGACCAAAAGCTGGCCGAGGTCCTGCGCAAGACACAGACGCCCGTTCTGCTCGTGGCCAACAAGGCGGACAACCTCCCCTACAACCAGGACCACCAGGAGTTCTGGTCGCTCGGGATCGGTGAGCCGATTCCGGTGAGCGCCCTGTCTGGTAAGGGGTCTGGAGATCTGCTGGACTTGGTGCTCGAGGCCATCCCTGAGGGAGCCGCTGAGGTTTACGAGGAAGACACGATCCGTGTCGCGGTGGTCGGGAAGCCGAACGTTGGGAAGTCGAGTTTTGTGAATCGGCTCATCGGGGAAGAACGGGTCGTCGTGTCCGAGGTGGCCGGCACCACGCGGGACCCGATCGATACGCCGTTCAAATACCACGGTAAGAACATGGTCTTCGTGGATACGGCGGGTCTTCGGCGACAGTCCAAGGTGAAGGACAACGTCGAGTACTACTCGACCATCCGGACCGAGCGCGTGGTGTACGGGTCTGATGTGTGCGTCGTGTTGATCGACTCCAGTGACGAGGAACTACACGCCCAGGACGTCAAGATCATTCGGACCGCGTGGGAGGCTGGGAAAGCGGTGATCCTCTTGGCAAACAAGTGGGATCTTGTGGAGAAGGACACGATGACGTCGATCGATTTCTCGAAGAAGATCCAGGCGCGAGTTCCCTTCCTCAAATGGGTTCCGATCGTGTTCGTGTCGGCGCTTTCTGGGCAGCGCGTCAGGAAGTGTCTCGACATGATTCTCGAGGTGCACGAGGAGCGGCATCGGAGGATTGACACGTCCGAAGTGAACCGGGTGCTCGAGAAGCTCCTGTTCCGTCAGCCGCCGCCGCTTCACCGTGGGCATCGGGTGAAGATCAAGTACGGTACGCAGGTGACTGTTCGTCCGCCGACCTTCGCGATTTTCACGAACTACCCGAAGGCGTTGCCAGACAGCTACATTCGCTTCCTTCAAAGCGGGTTCCGGCACGCTTGGTCGTTCATGGGGACCCCGATCCGCTTGCGTCCCCGCGCCGGTAAGGACCGCCACGACAAGGAATAGACAGATTTGATGACCTATGCGCTCCTAGCCCTCTCCTACCTGCTCGGCGCCACGCCGACCAGCTATTGGGTCGGGCGGGCGTTCCACGGCATTGATCTGCGCGAAAAGGGCTCGGGCAATCTCGGCGCGACCAACGCGTTCCGCGTGATGGGCGCGAGATGGGCGCTTCCGGTGGTAATCGTCGATGTGGCTAAGGGGTTCGTCCCGGTTTGGTTCTTCGCGGACATCGCTGGTGTTGGGTTCAACTGGACACTCGCTTTCGGGACCGCCGCGATCTTCGGGCACATCTTCTCGATGTGGGTCGGATTCAAGGGAGGGAAGGGAGTCGCCGCGAGCGCTGGCGTCTTCTTGGCAATCGCGCCCTGGGCTGTGCTTGGATCGTTCGTCGTGTGGATTCTCCTGACGATTCCGACCGGGTATGTGTCCCTCGGCAGCATCGGTGCAGCCGCGACCCTTCCGATTTTTGTGGCGCTTGTACCACACCGAGGCGGTGTTTCCGTGCTGTGGTTCACGGCCGCGCTGGGACTCTTCGTGATCTGGGCGCACAGATCGAACGTGAAACGCCTCTTCAAAGGCACGGAGAATCGATTTGGTTCAAAGAAAGCGGCAGGTGCAGACTAATGAGTAGCCTGCATAAGGTTGCGGTTCTGGGGGCTGGAGCCTGGGGGACCGCACTCGCAGCGCTGCTCTCCAAGTGCGGGCACGATGTAACGATGTGGTCGTACGAGGCTGGTGTGGCTGAAGCCATCAATACCGAGCACATCAATCCCTACCTCGGCCAGGCGGTGCTTCCCGAGACCCTTCGAGCGACCACCGACCTCGCCAAGGCCATGGACGGGGCGACGCTCGTTCTCTCGGTTAGCCCGTCTCATTTCGTCCGAGATGTCATGACGGGGGCAGCGAAGTACATGTCGGACGAGGCACTTGTGGTCAGCGCTTCAAAGGGCATCGAGTTGTCGACGCTCCTGAGGATGGACCAAGTGTTGGATGAGATTCTCCCTGCTCAAGTCATGGATCGCTTCTGTGTGCTCTCCGGTCCGAGTTTTGCCACAGAGGTGGTATCCGAGTCGCCAACCGCCGTTGTCATTGCTGGTCGCAGTGCAGAGGCAGCCGCGGTCGCTCAGTTGGCGTTCCAGACCCCGTATTTTCGGGTATACACCAACACAGACGTCGTCGGCGTTGAGTTGGGTGGTGCGCTGAAGAACGTGATGGCGGTCGCAGCGGGCATTACAGCGGGCTTGGGGTACGGCCACAACACGATGGCTGCCCTGATCACGAGAGGACTCGCCGAGACGACTCGACTCGGGGTCGCTATGGGCGCTGAGGTGAGTACTTTCTCAGGACTGGCCGGAATGGGGGATCTAGTGCTGACGTGCACCGGATCCCTGAGCCGAAATCGTACCGTTGGGTTCCGGCTCGGCCAGGGAGAGCCCTTGGAAGCGATCCTCGGTGACATGACCGCGGTGGCCGAGGGCCTGAAGGCAGCCGAGGCGGTACATGACCTGTCCAAGCAGCACGGCGTTGAGATGCCGATCGCGGAGCAGGTCTACCAGATCGTACACGAAGGAAAGAGCCCCGCGGAGGCGCTTACGGACCTGATGCTTCGAGCGCCGAGACCGGAAAAGTGGTCATGAGTGAACAAGAACAGTCCCTACGCCCAGTGATTGCGGCGTGGGATCCACAGATGAAGAAGATCCGTTGGCGTAGCCCCAGAGGAGTCGTGATGAACGAGTTGATCGCGAAGAAGGTGTACTACTCGATCGGAGAAGTCTGTGGCCTTTCGGGGCTCAAGCCCCACGTGCTCCGGTATTGGGAGTCTCAGTTCGACGTCCTGAATCCGACCAAGAACAGGGCCGGCAATCGCGTATATCGATCGAAAGACATCGAGGTGATTCTCCTCGTGAAGCACCTTCTCTACGACGAGAAGTACACGATCGAAGGTGCGAACAAGCGACTGATCGAGATGCGGAAGTCCGGCGAGCTGGCCGAAGAGCGCCAAGAGGTCCTCCGGCCCGAGTTCCTCTTGAGTATGAAGTCCGAGTTGGAGGCGCTGAAGAACGTGCTCACACCGGGTTCCGTCCTCGAAGACGAATAATCCGTGTCCATGAAGATCCTCTGCACGAACGACGACGGGTACCTCGCCACCGGCATCGGTGTCCTCGCGTCGGCTGCATCGTCGCTCGGAGTCGTGACCGTCGTGGCTCCCGATCGTGAGCAAAGCGCCACGAGCCATTCGCTCACCCTGCACAACCCGCTGCGCGCGCGGCGCACTCCTGACGGCGCCTATGTCGTAGACGGTACGCCGACCGACTGTGTGATTCTCGCTGTGAACGAACTCCTCGAGGACCGCCCGGACGTCTGTGTATCGGGCGTGAACCATGGCCCGAACTTGGGCGAAGACGTGCTCTATTCGGGCACCGTGGCCGCGGCCATGGAGGCGACCGTGATCGGGATCCCCGCGATCGCTCTCTCTTACGTGGGCCGCAAGCACGAGGAGTTGGCCGGCTGGGAGCCGGTGGTCCGCTCCGTGCTGGAGTCGATTCTCCGTCAGGACCGATTCCCGGAAGACACGCTCTTCAACGTGAACCTGCCGAGTGTTGACCCATCCGAGGTAAAGGGGATGAAGGTGACTTCGCTCGGCCGACGCCGATATGCGGATTCCATCACGCGTGCCAACGATCCGAGCGGCAAAGAGTACTTCTGGATCGGTGGTGGGGATGTCATCTGGAGAGGGGATGCCGACTCTGACTTTCAAGCGGTGGAAGACGGCTATGTTTCAGTCACGCCACTGCACTTGGACCTAACCAACTACAAGCTTCTCGAGGAGATCCGCGCTTGGAACCTCGATCTATAGACCCGATCGATGACCATCGCTTCGTCGGATATCGACGGAAGCTGATCGAAGATATTCGTGCGCGCGGCATCGACGATCTCGAGACGCTTCAGTACTTCGATATGGTGCCCAGGCACGTGTTCTTGCCGGAGGGTGTTTGGCCGCGGGCGTATGAAGACGCGCCGATCCCCATCGGGTTCGGACAGACTGCATCGCAGCCGTCCCTACAGGCGTACTACCTGTCACTGCTGAAGCCGACGGCTACCGAGAAGGTCCTCGAGGTCGGAACCGGAAGCGGATTTCTCACCGCGCTACTCGCTCTTTGTTCGGACCGGGTCTATTCGGTAGAGCGAATCAGGGAGTTGTCCTCGCGGGCGCGGAAGGCGCTCGACGTGATGAGCGTGCAGAACGTCGCGCTCCTCGTCGGAGACGGGACGATTGGTTGGCGGAAGTATCAGCCATTCGACGTCATCGTTGTGTCGGCCGGTGGGCCATCGATCCCTGGCGCGCTGGTGGATCAACTCGCAGACGGCGGGCGCATGCTCATTCCCGTCGGCTCTCGGGACGGCCAAGAACTTGTCCATGTGCAGAAGACGGGCTTTCTCGTGACGGAAGACGTCGTAAAGGATACGGTCACATTTGTGCCCTTGTTGGGGCAATTCGCTTGGAAGTCGGAGGCGGGGTGAGCGAAGACGCTACGCGTCCGGGCCTAGTCCGGCGCCTGTACGACTGGGTGTTGCACTGGGCTGAGACTCCCTACGGGGTAGGGGCGTTGTTCCTACTTGCGATGGCCGAATCGTCGTTTTTCCCGATTCCGCCAGATCCGCTCCTCATTGCGCTGTGTCTAGGCGCGGCCACGAAGTCCCTGCGTTTCGCTGCGATTGCGACAGCGGCGTCGGTGATCGGAGGTGTGATCGGGTACGGCATCGGGGCAGGAGGTTGGCAGGTTCTCGAGCCGTTCTTTTTCCAATACGTGCCCGGGGTGAGTTCGCATGCGTTTGACCGTGTCCAAGCGCTTTATGACCGTTGGGATTTCTGGGCGATTTTCTTCGCTGGATTAACACCGATCCCGTACAAGGTCTTCACGCTGTCTGCTGGTGTCTTCTCGATCAACTTCGGGATCTTCTTGATCGCCTCGGTACTGAGCCGTGGCCTGCGCTTCTTCATTCTGGCTGCGCTGATCTACAAGTTCGGGACGCCGATCGCTGGGTTCATTGATCGTTATTTCAATTGGCTTGTGACGGTCTTTGGCGTGTTACTGGTGGCTGGCTTCGTCTTGATCAAGATGGTGCTCTAGGCCAAACCCTGTTTGCCGCGCGCCCCGGCCGTATATTCGGAGGGCACAACTGTGGTATCCCTTGATGGGGGTCGAGCGAATGAGCGACAAGAGTATGGGGAGCAGGCTTCCGCCGCCGGCGTTTCCGCCGGGGTCCCGCAAGCAAGCGAGGGACAACGACTGGAATCAGTCGTCTGCTGATGCGCTGGGCGAAGGCTTTATTTCCCCGGACGAGCCCATGCCAGAGCGCCACGATCAAGTAGATGACGCGTTCATCTCCCCCGATGAGCCCATTCCTCATCGTGATCCGGTCGAAGACGAGTCAGGACTTCCTGAATTCGAATCGGCGGGCGGTGTCGTAACCGGAATGGGTGACGACGAGCATATAGAGCCGGAAGAACTCGTCATGGGAGGAGACCCTTATGTCATGGATCTCGCCCAAAAGGTCGGGAAGCTCGCCGAGGCCTTGAAGGGCAAGGGAGAGGCAGGGCTCAGGTCGTCGCCGGATATGGACAAGTTCGAAACGACCCTGCGCGGATACTGTGTCGGCTACCTGGCCGGGCGTCGGGTTGAGGACGATGCCTCAGGGGCGGATTTCTAGGAGGTCGCTCGGCCCTACCGTCCCGGCCCGAGGAGTACCGCGTTCATGAAGAGGAGTTGAGTGGCCTCCGTGTACGCGCGGAAGTTTGGGTCCTCCGCAAACGACACGATCTGTCCGCTGCCATAAGACTCGATCATCAAGAATGCTTTGCTCGCGAGCTGCGGACGGGCCTCGTCCCAAACGACACCACTTAGGACCAGGTCGTCGAGTTCGGCGTAGCGGCCAACGTTGGATCCGTTGTCGAGCGTCATTGGTGTAAAGACGCGATTGCCTTGGACAAGAACACCGATCTCCCCGTCCGTCCCGGAAGACATCCAGTGCTCAGTGTCCAGTATGGTGCGCAAGATGACACCAGGGACGGATTCAGGGCTCTCGTCGTCCGGTACGATCTCCTCCAGGTACTCGATGGGCTGATCCGGGGTGCTGCCCTTAGGTGGGTCTTCGCCCTGTGCGCGTCCTCCTCGTCGTTCGGTCGTGGTCGAGAGGAGGCCCGCGCGGATTGCCCAAGCGCTCGATCCCGCCATCGTGATCATCGTTCCGCCGTTGGACATCCAGTTCCGCAGTTCGGCGACCAATCCGGCGCCTACGGCTCCAGAGTAGTTGCCGCTCGGGAAGACGATGACATCGTAGTCGGAGAGGTTTGCACGTCCCAGGCTCGAAGCCCGGACGGCAACCGTAGGCTGCGCGTAGCGCTGCTCTAAGACGTATCTCGCGAAGCCGACGGAGTTGGTGCTGCCAGGCGAATCGTAGACCAGGAGTACGCGTGGCGCCCTCAGGGCCCTCACACTGTTGCTGCCAAGCGATGCGCCTTCTTGGACATAGGAATCATCTACAGCCACTACCTCGGCTCCGTGGGAGGCGGCGATGCTACCGAGACGTTGCCGAAGGTCCGAGTCGTTCTCAGCAGTCCGGACGATCGCCGTGCCGACGGGGTACTCCCGTCCGCCAAGTGTGAAGCTGGCCCCAGCGGCCCGAACCCGGATGCCGTCCCGAAGCGCTTCGGCCACAGCACTCGCTGCGCTCGTCCCCCACGGCATGAGGTATCCAACAACGGCCTCAGGCAGAACGACACTGGAAGGTGTGCTGGTCTCTTCGAAGGCCGCGCCAGCTGCCCCGGTTGGATCGTCTGCAACGATGACCTCGACGTCCCAGAGCAGCGATTGGCTCCAGGCAGTCAGGTCGTATATCTGGTCGGATTGGCGGCGCGCCCGACGATCGATCTGCTTTTGGATGAACGCGTCATCCATGGGGACGTGCGCGTCGAGGAGGTTCCTGACGAAACGGTGAGCTGGCTGAGCCATGGGCACGATGAACGTGCCTTCGGGGGACAGCTGTCGTCCGTCTAGCGTCACGGGGCCTGTTGCCTCTCGGACATCGATCCCGTTCTGCACGAGCATGGCGGCGAGACGCCGGGCCATCCCCGGGTCGTGCGCAGAGTGCAGCACGTATTCCGCTGGGCCGTCCTGTCCCCGCTCAATGCCGTCGCGCCGGAATGCCAAGTAATCAAGGAGGATCTGTTCGCGGTTCCTCGCGGAGGTCTCGGCAGTAGTGATCGCCGCGGTGAAGTGATGCAGGACGCCGTCTCCATAGGTGAGCAGATCACCGTCTGACCGCCGCAGCACCTGTGCGCGTGCCGAAGCCTGCTCGTACGTCATTCCAAGAGCCCCGTGGCTCATGGGCCACATATCCACGTAGCCCGGATAGAACAGGTCGTACACGTCGCGGTTGAAGTACGCGAAGCCGCGCTGGTCGAACGCCGTAGCGTTGGCCCGGCCGAACACGTCCATCAGGGCCACCTGGCGCTCGCCGTACCATGGATTCGAGGGTGGGGCAGTGGGGGGGAAGAAGTACGTGGAGTTTCCACCCATTTCGTGCAGGTCAGCCACGATGTGCGGCCAATAGGCCAGAAAGACATCGACCTTTCCCTGAGTTTCCGGCTGACTCTGGATGAACAGGTCGCGGTTCAGGTCGAAGAGGTAGTGGTTCACTCGGCCGCCGGGCCACGGCTCGTCGTGCTCGGCCGAATAAGACGCCTCGTTTGGCCAGCGAGCCCTCGCCATCCTGTTCTGCTGTACGAAACGAGCTCGCCCGTCCGGATTTTCTACCGGGTCGATAAGGACTAGTGACTCCTGCAGAATCAGATCGACCGCCGGATCGTCCATTGCAGCCAGCAGGTGATACGCCTCGGCCATCGCCGCACCGCTCGAGCTGATCTCGTTGCCGTGTACTCCGTGCATCAGCGCTGTGACCACGGGAAGCTCTGCGATGAGGGCCTCGGCATCCGCGTCGGAGAGGCCTGCCGGATGGGCGAGTCGGGTCAGGCCTGCCTTCACGTCGTCGAGGGCCGCAATTCGCTCAGGTGAGCCAATTACCAGGACGATGAGCGGTCGTCCTTCCCAGCTCTCCGCGTACCGGATCAGGTGCGTCCGGTCTGCCGCGGCATCGGCTAAAGTCTCGAAGTAGCGTACGACCTGGTCAGGCGGAGTGATCTCCTCCCGGACGTCGTGCCCTACGACGGATTCGAGCGTCGGGATCGACGGATCGTATCGTGTGCCCGGCGCGAGTTCTTGCGACTGGGGGACGAACTGAAGAACCGTGGCCAACAGGAAAGTGCCGAGCATGATACCCATCCGAATGAGTTACGAGAGGCCGGCAATATACTCCGGCTAGGCCTTGCCGGAGTAGGTGCTAGACCCCCCTGACTTCCTTGGGAACGTCAGGAGCCATTATGTCTTCGTCGAATGCCTCTATGGCCAGGAGGACTCCGTCACTTGCGATGTCGAGTCCACCCTCACAGGCGCCGTATCGAGCGGGGATGTCGAACCAGATCTGGGGTGCGTCCGCGGCTTCGAGATCAGCGCTGAGATCGACCTTCCAGTAGACGCAGTCCTTCGTCCCACGGGCCGCGACAGTAGCCCTGCCCGGCCCTTCACCGAGAGCACCCACGGGGCTTGACTGCGAAGAAGCTCCGACGAATACTCGGCGATCCTAGAACGGCAGATATGCTGCCGAACATGCGGACACCTATACTTTGGAGAGATAGCATGCGATCAGGATGGAATGCCACCTTGACCATTGTACTGCTGGGGCTGACCGCCCCGGCGCTACTCGCACAGTCTATGCCTACCCCTACACTGATCGTCAACACGTGGTGCTCCGTGGCCCACGGGTATTCGATGGACGACGTGCTGGAGGTGGCGCGCTCAATGTCGTACGACGGCTCGGACGCGCCTCGATGGATCGGTTACCGTGTGCCTGTCGCCGGGAACGGCGAAATGGAGCCGAACCAAGTGGTGCGAGTGGTAAGGTGGGAGAATCTCGCCCACTGGGAGAGGTATGTTCGCGACAGGGATTCGAATGCGTCGGTTCTTCTCGCTCAGATGCTAGACTGTGACGACGGCAATCGAAGCTTCATGAGAGACTGGGCGATCGATGATCAGGGTAACCCATACGAGGGCGGGATGATTGACTCGACGCTGTCCACGTACCGAGCCTGCGAACTGAAACCTGGAAACACGGTCGAAGACCTCTTCAACACGCTCGCCAACATAAACGCGGGAGCTCGAGCGGAGGGCGATCGAAACCATCGCGGTTTCTCTCAGAGGTGGCTGGGGCCGAGAGCCGATGCCGAGATGAACTCCGGGGTCGGCATCAGAATCATTGGAGAAAACGGAGGCGCGCTGGCCAGTTATCTCGACTCAAGAACAGCTGGGGCCGCAGGGACTCCTGAGGATGCACCCGTGACGAACTGTGGTGACCGCATGCTGTTCCGAAGCCACACCGTGCATGACAACATCAACTAGTGACTGGCCATCCATGACGTAAAGGGGGCTCCCAGCATTTACCGGTAGCCCTGTCACGCTGGAACAACGCCCCCCGGTCGAATCGATCGGGGGGCGTTGGGCTTCTACCTGAGATGTCGGTCAGGAAGGTGGCTGCAAGAGAGAACGAAAAAGGCCCTTGGCAGAGGAGGGACCTGAACACCCGGCACCCAGCCACGCCCAGCGATCCAGCTCGACCAGATGCGCACATGTCTTGCTTGCCGAAAAACCCCGGTCCCACCAATGGCGGGGACGGGTCTCTTTCGTTCGAAACTTCAAATCAGCCCACGCGTCAGTAACTGCTGGGGCGGAAAGGGTGGGCTATGATGTTTTCTTGGCAGCAGTAGGGCTGGCCCGAAGCTACGTCCACTACCAAATCGCGGAGGCCCAGCGCTTATCGCGGGAGTGGACCGAAGCGCACCGTGAGAGGTAGCCGCTTCGGTTGTCCGTTCCCATTGCTGTTTCAGCGTATTGCTCTCCGTTCGGACCTTGGCGACAATAGGCCGTCTCGTGTTCGGAAACGGTTAGAGCACCACTTCGGACGTGTTCCCAAAACGTGCCCAAACAATCTTTGGGACACTGAAACACCCACCGCCCTCATAGCTCAGGTGGATAGAGCGACTGCCTCCTAAGCAGTAGGTC
>JAQWPM010000008.1 GCA_029245345.1 Longimicrobiales bacterium | reverse complement strand
ATCGTTCGATCCAAATGACAGTGGTGAGCTGACTGTCATTCGATCAGGCACGCTTCCGCCTCTGGCTCAGGAAGACGCCCCAGATCTCGTCGCAGAGTTGTTCACAAAACGGTTGGGGAAGGTGGGAATCCAGCCATCCGGCACGTTAACGCTCCACTCCGATATCCCTGTGGCTCGGGGTCTGGGAGGTTCGGCCGCTGCTCGAATCGTCGGATTTGATCTGGCGCTAGCGGTGCAGGGGCTCCCGCGAGATGACGATGAAGCCTTTGCTCGCACGCTCAAGGCCGAGGGACACGGTGACAATGCTGCCCCGAGTGTCTTTGGTGGCCTCCGGGCGGTGGCCAGCACCGCGGATGGGCCGATCGTGATGGGCCTCGCGCTCAGCCCCGCCGTGGGGTTTGCCTATGCTGCGCCTGCGGCTGGAGTGTCTACCGATGAGGCCCGGGGACTGCTTCCCAAGCAGGTATCGCACAAGATTGCAGCTGCGTCGCTGGGGCGACTCGTTGCCCTGATTCGTGGACTGGCTGAGGGTAATCCCGATCTGATCCGCATCGGTGTGCGCGACGAACTTCATGTGCCGCATCGACTCGCGCTCATCCCGAGCGCCCTGTTCGCCATCTCAGCCGGTGTGGATGCAGGCGCGTGGGCGGTGACCGTCTCGGGAGCTGGATCAGGACTGATTGCGATGTGCGACCCGTCGGATGCGGTGGCAGTTGGGTCGGCCATGCACGAGGTGTTCGATGCGGGCACGAACGATCCTGAATGCGTAGGGTTCGACTTGCGGCCATGCTACGAGGGGCTCAAGCGCCTCTAGCCCCAGGGGTCAGTGAGATCTGATCCCGCGCGAGCTCCACACCAGATAGAGGTTGCTCATCAGCCGACCTCCAAAGAACGCCGAGAACGCTGCAGTCGCACCCACCATGTCCAGCCCGAAGCCGAGTGAGATGAAGACGGCGGCCACCGTCATCACCTCGATGGCGCTTGCGACAGTAATCAGCTGGGTGCGCCGACCCTCAACAAGCAGAGCACGCTGCAAGGACAAAAGTACGGACAGGGCCGGAAGAAGCACGATCACCCGGGTCGGGGTGATTGCGAACTCAGCCAGTTCCGGCGTGAGTCCGGAGATGGTCAGGAAGTAGACATCAGACAGGGGCGTGAATGCCACCAGCGCCAGGCCGGCGGAGGTGGCTGTGCCGAGTACAACCGCGAATCTCGAGAGCGCACTGTAGTTCGCGAACTGTGTCCCCATGAGTGCGATCGCCGTGTCCTGATACGCCAGCCCCATGGACCGGAAGAAGAACGACAGTGAGTGGACAACGGGAAAGACGGCGAGCGATTCGACAGGTGATACGCTACGGCCCATGAAGAAGGTCAGGAGCGGCTGGATACTCAGCCCGATCAGGGACGTGAGCGCGAGCGGATAGTAGAATCTGGCGATCTCACCGTAGCTGATGTATCGAGACTGTGGGCCATCCAGTTCGCCGGCGAGGATCGCCTTCACGGTCTTGGCTGCCATGAACCTGGCCGCGATAGCTTCCACCGTGACGCCGGTCGCGAGAGAGAGTGCGCCGACCCAGGCACCTGGAATCCCGAGTACGAAGAAGCCGGTCAGCGCGGCGATGACCATCGCGCCGAGGCGGATCAGGGTGCCATACGCGACGAGCTTCGTCTTGCCCGACCGGATCAACACGCCCTGAAGGAACCGTCGGTACCCGATGGCGCTCGGCCAGGGCAGCATGAACCAGAGCGCCCCGTATGTGAGATCTGCGACCTCTTCCGGTACACCCATGATGCCCGGAATCAGAGTGTCGTACACCTCTGGTATGAGTACGACCAAGAGGAGTGCTGTTGAACCCAGGCACAGCACCCGGGCGAAATTCCGCAGCTTGATGAAGCTCATGCGGTCCTTCACTAGCGATGTCGCTGCGCTCATCAGCATGATCACGGGGGCCTCGATCAGAATCGCCAGCGCAAAGGCCACGCCATGTGCCGCCAGGTTGTATGTCGGGTCCGGTAGCCGCGCGATCATCGCGGCTAGGAACGGACCTTCAGACGCCATCATCACCCAGGTGGCGGCGAGGGGGATCCAGAACAGGAGGATGGTCCGCTGTGTCGGTGCCTCGGTCGGTGCGTCAGACATCAGTTGGGTAACGAGCAACCGGAAGTGGAGCAGCGCGGCCGAACATTCTCGCGCATTTAGTGAGGGCGGAGAAGCCCAGGCGAATACGGAAGGCTGTACCCATGAAAAAGCCCCCGGGCCAATCGGCGCGAGGGCTCTACGGAGCGCGAGGGATTCGAACCCCCAAGTCCTTTCGGACGCTCGCTTTCGAGGCGAGTGCAATAGCCATTCTGCCAGCGCTCCAAACGACAATGCCCGAACCCTTTCGGGGTCCGGGCTGGAACATGGTCCGTTGCCCGCACCGGGACAACGCAAGTCGTGTGGAGTGAGACTTTACCCTCAAGATCAATATTAATCGGGGTGCCCGGATTCGAACCGGGGACCTCTGCGACCCGAACGCAGCGCTCTACCGGACTGAGCCACACCCCGGACTACTCGGGTACCTACAAACGGACGGGGTGGGATTCGAACCCACGCGGACAATGTCCACACGATTTCCAATCGTGCGCCTTAAGCCACTCGGCCACCCGTCCAAACGCGGCAGTGGTGTAGCGCGCACGACCGTTCAGCGGAGAGAGTGGGATCCGCGGTGCTTCGCACCGCTCACTCGCGGGTCACCCTGGGGGGTGCTTGCGATTGCCACTCGGCCGCTCGAGTCGAACCCACGTGCCGTCCTCACTTCGCGAGTCCTTGAGGAGTCGAACGCCTCGGTTCGATCCGCCGAACTCATCCAAGGGACCGTGACGGTCCGTTACAACGGAGGGAGTGGGATTCGAACCCACGCGGTGCAAGCACCAACGCCTTAGCAGGGCGTCGCCTTAAGCCACTCGGCCATCCCTCCCGAGGAAGCGACCGATGCAAACCAACGCTTCGAAGTTGCCCCACTAGGGATCGAACCTAGACTCTCCGGAACCAGAATCCGGCGTGTTGCCAGTTACACCATGGGGCAATGAACAAGAGCCACCAGTCGGATTTGAACCGACGACCCCGTCATTACGAGTGACGTGCTCTACCAACTGAGCTATGGTGGCAATCGATGTCAAAATGGAGCCGAGGGGAATCGAACCCCTGACCTCAGCGTTGCGAACGCTGCGCTCTCCCAACTGAGCTACGGCCCCTCACAGGCCCTTCGGAGACCACGCATGAGCGCGACGCGACAGGATCAGTCTTGCCGATCCTGGGCGAAGCCCACCTCGATACTCCGCACACAAGTGGGCGCGACAGGATTCGAACCTGTGACCTCTACGATGTCAACGTAGCGCTCTAACCAACGGAGCTACGCGCCCGACACCCTGATCAGGGTCGGCAAATGCGCCCGGGAGGACTCGAACCCCCAACCTCCTGATCCGTAGTCAGGCACTCTATCCAATTGAGCTACGGGCGCAGATACAACTCCAGCATGCCCACGACAGGACTCGAACCTGTACGCCGTTTCCGGCACTGGTCCCTCAAACCAGCCTGTCTACCAATTCCAGCACGTGGGCGATTTCATACTTCATCGCCCTCAGGGCGACGATGCTCGAGGAGGGACTCGAACCCTCACGGGGTTAACCCCCACAGGGTCCTGAACCCTGCGCGTCTACCAATTCCGCCACCCGAGCTCACTACTGCTAGCCACTAGCCGAAGGGCTCGACCAACATGGAGCCGAGGGGAATCGAACCCCTGACCTCCTGAATGCCATTCAGGCGCTCTCCCAACTGAGCTACGGCCCCTCGCACAACCTGGGGAAGTCATCGGCCTCTTTCAAAGCGAACAACTTCGGATGTCAAAAAACTGCTCAGCGGGGCTGACGAGACTCGAACTCGCGACCTCCGGTGTGACAGACCGGCACTCTAACCGACTGAGCTACAGCCCCCTACTACTGGTTCCTACTGTCCTGCTTACTTCTTAAACATATCCCGACGGGGAATTGAACCCCGATTGCCAGGTTGAAAACCTGGTGTCCTAACCATTAGACGACCGGGACCTAAATCATACAGGCCCGGAGGGACTCGAACCCCCAACCCCCGGTTTTGGAGACCGGTGCTCTACCAATTGAGCTACGGACCTCTAGCCTCATCCCCGCCCCAACCTTCCGGCGGTTCCATCATCATGGCCAGGGGCAGAATCGAACTGCCGACACCATGATTTTCAGTCATGTGCTCTACCAACTGAGCTACCTGGCCCGAAAAAAAACCCGCCCGAGCCGGTGAAGGCGCGGGCGGGAAGACTCCGGAGAGGCCAATCCTACCGGCTCTCCGCCCCCGCCCGCTTCCGCGGGCTCCACGTATCGGCGACCGTCCAGAAACTCGACGTCTGCACGCTGTTATCTCCTTATGGGTCTTCTACGTGGGAAACGCCGCCCAATTGGCGGCGCATCGCGAGCTTATAGCGGGGGCAGGATTTGAACCTGCGACCTTCGGGTTATGAGCCCGACGAGCTACCAGACTGCTCCACCCCGCAACAGAGACCCAGAAGGTAGTCGAGAATCGTCGAAGAGGTCAACCCGGTTTCTCAGTTGCCGTAAGGGCCCCCGATCGCGTCCTTTCTAGAACAAGTATTGCAACCTGGGAGAGAGATGCCGAGCGCCACATTCATGGACCTCCTGATCGCGCTCGGGCTCGGCCTATTGGTCGGCCTACAGAAGGAGCGCGCCCCGTCACCACTCGCAGGCCTAGGAGGGTTCGCGCTTGTCTCGCTCGTCGGAGCCGTTGCCGCGCTACTCGCGGAGACAGCCGGGCCGATGGTCATAGCAGGCGACCTCCTGGCGATCACAGCACTCATGGTCACAGGCAACATCGTGTTGTTGCGTTCAGGCAAGAGCGACCCAGGACAAACCACAGAGGTCGGCCTGGTACTCATGCGCCTGGTCGGCGCATACACAGTCGCCGGATCGCGCCAGGTAGCGATCTGTCGGGCGGAGTGATCGCGGTCCTCCTCTACCTGAAAGAAGCACTCAAGAGCATCGTCACGAAGCTGAGCGATGTCGACGTGAGAGCGGTGATGCAGTTCGTCCCTGGCGTCCTCTTTGCCATCCCTGCGGCTGAGAACCTGCTCGAAAGTAGCGACCTTTATGCCACGGCAGTCGTCTCTGGTCTCACGGACATCGACGCGATCACCCTGCCTATATCCCAGCTCACCACCTCCGGGCGAGCGGAGTGAGACACCGGCTGGAGGCTTATCCTCCTAGCCTCGATGTCCAATCATGGCCTTCACATTCACCATGGTCATGAGCCTAGGAAGCAAGGAGATGGCGAAGCGGCTCGGTGGCCCAGTGGCGTTCTCGATCCTCGTGGGCATCATCCTTCTTTTCCTATGGAGTTGAGGCGACCCTGGCCCAGGATTACCTTTCGCTCTCTTTCGGGACGTGGCGCAGCCCGGTAGCGCACTGCAATGGGGTTGCAGGGGTCGCCGGTTCGAATCCGGCCGTCCCGATATTGAGAAGGATTAACTCCCACAAGGCTTTCTGCTTTGTGGGAGTTTTTCTTTTGAGGCGGGGTCCAATACGTCGATCCAATACGTCGGCCCGGTTATTGGGGGTGATTTTCTTGCTTCGGGGTGGCCGGGGGACTCAGGAGCGGCCCATCAGGCATGGAGCCTCCGCTCGGGGACCGGGTCAGGGGCGGCGGAGAGCGCGTCAGGAGCCCGGAGGGGAGGTAGCCCTCGGCCCTGGGGTCACCGATGGGTGCGGAGCGCTCTCGACTCCCGCTGAGTGATTTCCACTCACCTCCGCAGCTTAGATGCTGTTGCACTTCACAGTTGATCCTAGAGAGTGGCGCGGTGGGAGACCATACATCGTCCTCATCACAAATCCCGGAGCGCTTGAACGAGTCGATCGATCTCAGACGTCGTGTTGTACACGTGCGTCGATACGCGAATCGCGTTGTGACCATCCCTTTGATGCTCATCGAGATGCACCGCAGCTAGTCGCTCCATTAGCGACACAGACTCCACAGCGTCCAACCCCGACTTTTCGAAGATCGTCGAACCGGGGGCACTTTGATCGATCTCGCCACTCAACACACGAACGTCCGACAGTTCGGCTAGCTGCGCCTTGAGGTGGTCGGACAAGAAGCGACATCGTGCCTCAATCTGATCTAAGCCCAACGTCCCAATGAAGTCGAGAGCTGCTCCGATGGCCGCCCGGACCGGGAAGTCGGCTGTACCAGGTGGCGCATGCTGCGGAGCGTCATCCGTCGCGTCGGGCGCGAACGCAGTAACAACATCCGTGCGCGACGATTCTCGAACATACAGAAAGCCCGTCCCAACCGGCCCCAGCATCCACTTGTGGAGACTCGCTGAATACGCGTCACAGCCGAGCTCCGAAAGATCCACCTTGAACTGCCCAACGGCCTGCGCACCATCAACGAGAGACATCAGACCCCGTTCGCGAGCCATACCGCATAGCTCCGCGACTGGGTAGAGATGCCCCCCTCGCGTCACGTGGCAAAACGAGATCGCTCGTGTGTCGCTGGAGATCGCGGATTCCAATCGCGCGACAATCTCATCCGCCGGAGGCAGCGGACTAGGGACGAACACTTCGGTCACCCGAAGTCCGTCTCGGACCTCCCGGAAGCGCCAAGGACGGGATCCCGCCGGATGCTCCTGGGAGGTGATCAACACCTCCGCCCCAGGCGGCAAGCGCGCCCCTATGGTCTGTAGGTGGAGCGCTTCCGTCGCATTGCGCGTCAGTGACAGCTCCTCCGGTGAGACTCCGAATAGGCCAGCCAGTCGGGGGAGTACCGAATCGCCGACCTGCCTCTGAAGGTCGTGCTTCCCATGAAGCGGTTCCCGGGAGATCGCCGCATAGCCGGCCGCCACTGCATCGACAACTTGCCGAGGGGGCATGCCCAAGCTCGCATTGTTCATGTATGCAACGCCTGGATCTAGCAGAAACTGCGCGCGAACCGGGGCCCAAGCCTCGTCTCCAAGTCCCACGGGTCGTTCGAATTGAGGCAGGTTCGCCGCCGGGCGTGGCTGTTCATCGGCACAACCAGATAGCTTGGCCGTGACGAGTCCAATTGCGCCGAGTTTCAGTGCGGCTCTGCGGCTGACTGGCTCAGACATCATGGGGTCTCTTAAGGGAATTCAACCTGCCTTTTGCGCCTGAATAGAGCGCCACTACCTCTGAGCCGCCGGTACTCGGAGTACCGGCCCGCACTTCATGGGTACGCGACCCTTGCCCAGTAAGACGCGCCAAATGAGGTAGCCTCTGCGGATCAGCCACCCTACCAGCGCGACTTGCGCAAGCAATACGATGACGACCACCGCGAGGAGCGCGTCTGTCACAGCCTTTGGGCACCATGGGACCGTCGCTTCCCGATCTCACCAAGCATGCCCTTGGGTACTAGTCGTCTCCCTAATGGGACTTCTCCTTGTGCTGTCTAACGACTTTGGAATTCTGCTGAGCGACTACGATAGCTCACGGCGCACGAAGTGCGCGAGCACAACGGCCTACCGCGACAGCAGAAATTCCTTGTTAGAGCGCTACCCCAGTGCTTCCAGCATCGCTCCGAGCGCCTCTTCCATGTCGGCTGACCCTCCGAGATCGCGCGTACGCGTGTGCTCGGACGCCAGTGATACCTCGATCGCAGCTTCTAGTTCGCGGGCCGCCTCGCTCTGACCCAAGTGCTCCAGCATCATCGCGGCACTCCAAATCGCAGCAATCGGGTTCGCAACACCCCGACCAGCGATGTCAGGAGCCGACCCGTGGACCGGCTCGAACATGGAGGGGAACGACCGGTCGGGATTGAGATTCGCAGCGGGGGCGATGCCGATGGATCCGGCGACGGCCGGCCCAAGATCGGAGAGGATATCCCCGAACAGATTCGATGCGACCACAACATCGAACCAGTCCGGGTGAAGCACGAAGTGAGCCGTGAGGATGTCGATGTGGTACTGGGCGGTCTCAACCCCAGGGTACCGAGCCCCCGCCGCACGAAACCGCTCATCCCAGAAGGGCATCGTGTGCACGATCCCGTTCGACTTGGTGGCCGAGGTCACGTGCCGCCTTGGTCTCGCGTCTGCCAGACTGAAGGCGTATTCCATGATTCGGTCCACCCCCCGACGTGTGAACACGGCCTCCTGCATCACCGTTTCTCGCTCGGTTCCGGCGTAGATCCGACCGCCTACCTCCGAATACTCTCCCTCGACGTTCTCTCGGACCACGACGAAATCGATGTCTGCTTCTCCTCGACCTTTGAGAGGAGACTCGATGCCCTTCAGCAGCTTGACGGGCCGGACATTCGCGTACTGATCCAACTCTCGTCGGAGTGGGATCAGTAGCCCCCAAAGGGAGACGTGATCCGGCACCCCGGGGAACCCAACTGCGCCCAGATAGATGGCATCGTGCGAACGGACTTGGGCAACGCCGTCCTTGGGCATCATCCGACCCGTCTCCGCGTACCGCTCACAAGACCAATCGAACTCGTCCCACCTCACACCAAAGCCGTGGCGTTTCGCCACAACCTCCACCGCGCGCTGGCCGGCCGGTATCACCTCGCACCCGATCCCATCACCCGGAATGGTAGCGATCCGGTAGATCTGCTTCTGGGCCATCTAGGCACCCCCTTGGTGCAGGAACTCGAGCGTGTGACCGACCACCTGATCGGGTAATTCTTCGGCAAGATAGTGCCCGCCGGGCAACGCCTCGCCGTCCACCTGTTCGGCGCGCTCACGCCAGAGTGCCAGGCAGTCGAAGTGGGCCTCGATCACCCCCTTCTCCCCCCATAGGACCCTGATCGGGCAGGCGACCTTCTTCCCGCCATCCTGGTCGTCGTGGAGGATATCAATCGTCACGGCGGCTCGGTAGTCCTCGCAGCTCGCAGCGATCGCCCTCGGGTCATCGAAGGCGTCTAGGTAGGCTGCAAGCGCGTCGGGAGTAAACGGATTCAGACCTGCAGAACCCGCCCCACACTTCTCCACCCAGTATGCTCTCGGATCCGCGCCGATCATTCGCTCGGGTAGGGGCGAGGGACGGATGAGGAAGAACCAGTGCCAGTAGGCTCGGGCGAACGACGCATCTGCATGCGCATACATCTCGCGAGTCGGAGCGATGTCCAGTAGTACCATTCTGACCACCGATTCCGGTGAATCCAAGGCCAGGCGATGCGCCACCCGCGCGCCTCGATCATGCGCGAGAATTGCGAAACGATCGAAGCCTAGACCGTGCATAAGGTCGACCATGTCTCGCGCCATAGCTCGCTTCGAGTAGGTGCTATGGTCAGGTGCCGGATCGGGCTTCGATGATCGTCCGTATCCGCGGAGATCAGCCGCCACGACTGTGAAGTGTTCAGCAAGGTCGCCAGCAACCTTGTGCCACATGACGTGGGTCTGAGGATAGCCATGGAGCAGCAGGAGAGGCGGGCCCTCACCGCCGATGACGCCTTGGATTTCGACACCGTTCGCCATAAGGGCGAAAGGCCGATAGTGCTCGAACATGAACACCAGAGGTTGGGGGGATGCGTTCTAACAACTTTGGAATTCTGCTGCGCGACTACAATGCCTCCCACCGATCGTGCGGTGCAAGCCGAGTGACCGCGTGACCCTCACCGCCCATCCCGCGACAGCAACAATCGCTTGCTAGACGGCGGCCCGGCCCGGCTCTCCCATCCGTCAGCCGCCAGGCAACTGTGCCCATGCGACTGAGGGAACGTCGAGGTCGTCACGCAGTGCTCCGAACACCCGGTCCTCCAAGAATCGGAGAGCGTCGAAGCGAGGGGGTAGCATGATCACCCGAGACCCTCCATCGCGATCTACCCGCAGCCACGGTCTGCCCCCAGCAAGACCGGCTCCATCCAGTTCGATCGGTCGTAACCACATGGTCCCCGATGGAGAGCAACGGAAGTCGACAAAGGGTGGGAGATAGGCAGCCAGTTCTGCTGCGCTACCCTTTACGCCTCGGGCCATCTGGGTGACGAGACGAAGGCTGTCCTCCGAACTCAACCGGTCGCCCACCCCCCCAGTGATCTCCGCCTGACGCAAAGGGAAGACCACCCGAGCGAAGTCTTGAGGAGCGACCTCGGCCAATCCCGTAGGGGGAAGTCCGAGCGGCTCTAATTCCCCGCCGGAGCGATCGAAGCCTCGGAGTTGGTTACGAACTCGGTCGTAGACTCGCAGATGCCCACCACACACCGCCCAAAGCCGCTTCCATAGGGGGAAGCCCCCCTCGGTGGGAGTGAACTCTGAGAATGGATCATCAAGAGTTCGCCCGATGCTCAGCACTCGTTCGACACCACCCGTCGCGGGATCGAGAGTCATCAGGTCGGCTTTCAGGATGGTCTCGACCATCGAGAACGCACCGGACTCCAGCGTGCCGGTGGAGTGCGGTATGACGACCTCGTCCCCAAGGCGCGCTGTCCGAACGAGCGGGGTGAGGAGGTCTAGCCCGCCTTGTACCGTCCCAGGCGGAAGATCTGCCCGGGGAAGTCGCACCTCGGTCCACGGCTCGTCTGGCCTCGAGACCCGAACCAGACCATGGCGGTGAGTATCCAGGACCCAGGCCTCGCCCTCAGGGGCGCCGACTACAAAGCCAGCGGGCCGTCGGAACTCTTCGGGGCCCCCTCCAACCTCACCGTGTGTTCCGATCAACTCACCGTCTGGGCCGAACCCGATGAAGAAGGGCGGTAGCGAGTTCAGCACCCAGATACGGCCGTCCGGCAGCACCTCTAGGTCATGCACGACGGCGAGAGCGTCCGATCTCCCCACTACATGAACCTCAGTCGGCTCGATGTAGATCGGTCCGGCCTCCTGTGAATCGCTGTCACGGTCGGGGCTGCAGGACGCCACCGACGCAACGAGAACGCAGCCCACGACGCACGTGTGCCCAGCTCCAAGAGCCTTTCGCCTCAACGCGCTGCTTACTCGCATCACACCGCCTCTCATGGGCTGCTGTCTAACGACTTTGGAGTTCTGCTGCGCGACTACAATGCTTCCCACCGGTCGCGAGGTGCAAGCCGAGTGACCGCGTGACCCTCCAGTTCATCCCGCGACAGCAGCGATTCCTTGTTGGGCTGTGCCCCAGCCCCCCCGAGGTCAGAATCGATCCTGCCCGCCTCCCCCGAGGCGCGGGTTGACGACGTTGTTGAAGATCGAACCGAGACGGTAGCGAAACCCGAAACTGAGTCCTGCCTCGTAGTTCGTCTCAAGCTGGCGACGCCGCAAAAGGATTTCCTCGAGGTCGGCACCACCCTTCGGCAGATTGAGCTGATTGTGGATGAACTCCACCCCACCGCCGATCTCGATGGACAACCCCTGCGTGACCCGAAACGCGATCGTCCCATTGAACTCAAGGCTGTAGCGCTCAAGATCGTGCAGGTACTGCGATGCATTGATCCCCACATCCACCTCTCCCCAGGGCTGAGTCACTTCGTAACCCGCGCTCAGGATGTGCTCTGGAAGCCGCTGGTGCGTCTCGTCGTAAATCGTGGTGTCTCGGTACCGTATGTCCGAGGCTCCAACCCGGTAGGCTACCGTGAGCTGGCGCCGCGTCGCGTCTCGATACGGATAGAGGCTCCATTCGACGGCTGGCATAATACGAAATCGCCTATCGACATTGTCGAATGTCGACGTGAAGACATCCCCGAAAGCACCGACCGACCAATGGGGTGAAATGCTCCGGACGACATAGCTGGTAAAGCCGTCACGCCTGGACGTGCTCTCGATCGTATTGTCGCCCCTGTCGAAGCGGTCGTAGTTGTAGTTGAAGAACGGCCGAAGCTGGATCTTCCAATCCTCCGTCACCCGGTTTACGTAGATTCCATAACGGGTGTCGTAGGATCGCTGCCGGGATTCAAAGTCTGCGCTTCCGTCCGCGTACATCTCGATGGTCCAATGGTCCCATGGATCATCCTCCGGCTGCGCCTGCCCACTCGTTGCATCTTCCGGAGCTGCGACCTCGACATTGAGTCGATCACCCACGGACGTCCCCATCAGGTACGGAACGAGAATCGCTTCGAGCGTGCGAGCGAATCCGTCCCGCTCTTCCGCCGCGGTCGCGTCCACGTTGGTTGTATAGACCGTCGAGACGTCCATCCCCTCAAACGGCCCCTGGCCAATAAGATCGAACGTCTGCGCTCGTCCACCCGCACCCGTGTTCTGCTGAGTCACTAGGACGTGTACGTCTGCCACTTCGCGATCACGGACGTAGTCCAGGTAAGTCATCTCTTGCCGGATGAACGTCTCGTCGCAAGACCCGCAGTCGAGGAAGACGGCTAGACGCGCCGGCATCTCAGAGCCCACGGCTTGCGATAGCGCCGGGTGGGCGGAGATGGCGAACCATGAGAGAGCCATTAGACACCCGGTCGACACTACCGACCACCCGCGCCTAGGGGGTGTGTTCGTTTTGGGCCTCTCGGAGCGTCGGGGCATGAATACTCACATTGCAGGAGGGTGTAGGGGGGCGACCCGGGCAAGATCTGCACGGCCCCGGTACACCGCGCCCCCGTGATCCGCGGGGACCACAAATGGGCACGCTCGGCTTCGTTGTCTGCTCAAGTCGTCTCCACACTACACGACCATCTGAACACCCAAGTTGTTGAGCGGGCACGCTCACGGTGCGCTGCATAACGATTTGCGATTCTGCTGCGCGACAGAGACGCTGACAACTTCCCAGAAGTTACCCGAGATGCCACGCAGCTAACTCGCGTCCGTAGCAATGGCTTGTTAGATGTCGCACCCGCACGGTGATTCCTACTCGTGCTGCTGGATGAATCTGAGCATTAGGTCACCGATGTGATCGTCCGATGCGTTGAGATCAGTCATCAACGACATGTGATTCCGATTCGGCACCTCGACGACCCGGACACCGTGACTACCGGCCGAACGCATGGCTTCACCAAATCTCTCATTCTGCTCACGGCGCCACTCGTCGTCTCCATCGGCATAGATGAGGAGCATGCGCCCTCCCGCCGTGCCGATATGCGGGGCGACTGACGCCACCAACCAGTCCGCGGGATCTGTGCCCCACACGTCTTTCGGGCGGTCTGCAGCAGTCTCCTCAACATAGAGAAACGCGCTGATCGGGATGGAGCCGCGTAGCGAGGACGGATCAAGATCATGCACCTCCAAGTGGCTCGGATCGAGCGTGAGGAGGGCAGCCAGATAGGCCCCGGCTGAGTGCCCAGACACGTACACATTGTCTGGGTTGCCGCCGTAGTCGGCAATATTCTCGACAACCCAAGCCGTTGCAGCTGCGGCATCCTGAACATGGGCAGGATGCATAACGGAGGGTGTCAGGCGGTAGCTGGCCGAGACGACTCCGATTCCATGCGGAACTAGGCGCTGTGCGACCCCCTGGCCATCGCTCTTGTCGCCGGCCCGTAGAGCTCCGCCATGGAAAAACACGACCACCGGGGCGTCAGCGACTCCCTCCGGCATGTAGATGTCGAGGAGATCCTTCCCGTCCTCATATTCTGCAGAGCTTAGGTAGTCGATATCGTGTGTCACGATGCCCTGAGCCAGCGCCGGCAATGGAGCCACGAGCGAGAATAGAGCCAGCAGGCAGTACGATCGTTTGATCTGAGTCATTCCTTCCTCTTGAGCGCCAGCGACATCTAACGTCTTGCGATTCTGCTGCGCGGCCTGCCTGCGCACAAGCGCGCAGCGCTTCACCGAGCTCTTCCGTGACTGCAGCAATCGCTTGGTAGACGGTGCGCCCCGCAGACGGACGATCACCCCTAGATGCGCTCTCGCAAATGGTCGCACCGGGGTGGCGACAGGTGGCTAGCCTTCGTCTCGGACTGGCGAACTCGCGGACTGGGTGTGCACGACCTTCCAGGCGTCGGCCACCCACCGGAAGAGGTACGTTCCGTGCCCTCGGTTGTGGATCTCTCGTCCGTCCGGCGTCGTCAATTGGATTTCTGTATCGACGATCGCCCAAGCAAATCCGCCCTCGAAATGCGTCTGAACGTTGGAGAACCCGAGACTCAGGCCAAGCTCGGCCTCTGGTTCTACATGATTCTCGACGAGATCGCGGAGCCCAAGGTTCTCGCCCCCACCCTCGAAGTAGCGAGCGGCCTCCCAGTCCAGGAAATGGGAATAGAACGCAGCTCCGTCCCCTTGCTCCCAGCCCAAGCGCACATCCTCTAAGATCGCTTCGAGCTGGGCTGCGTCCTCCGGAGGCATCGCGGACTCGCTTCCAGCGCAGCCCGCGAGGACCAAAGTCGCTACAACGAGCGAGGTGGCTATCTATTTCATTTGTCTGATCCGTCTCAAGTCCAAGTTCATACTTCTCAGCTGTTCGATGCACCGCATAACGTCTCACGATCCTGCTGCACGGGCCGCATGCGAACAAGGGCCGCGAGGCGATAGCCGAGTGGCCGGTTACCCACCAGGTAACCCGTGTCAGTAGCAATCGCTTGTTAGGTTGCCCCGTCGCTAGCCCCGCCGTTGATGCTTCGAGGGATACTTGAGCGTCCTCTTCGTAGTCTTTTCTTCAGCGACCCGCTCAACCCTGGCTCGTGGGTCCACTCTTCGGCGCTCGTAGGCCGACTCCGCTTCCAGCTTTCGGTAGCTCAGGAGGCGATCCTCGCTCAGTTCGCCCTCGGGCACGTCTCCCAGAGCCACCTAACGACTTTGGAATTATGCTGCCGGACCACCATGGTGACGCGGAGCGCGAGGTACACGCCGCGTGCTCCAGCTTCCGCAGCTTATCCGGACATTATTCATTCCGTGTTAGGCGGATACATACCCTCGGTTATCGGTATCGCCCACTACGCTCCAGGCGGCTGGACCCGGCGATCGAGGGTCACCTCGGGGAAACGCTCGCTCGGAGACTCCAAAAGGCTTGAGTCGGTCCCTTTGAGGTAGCGATCGAAGAACGCCACCGTCAGGCTGTTGATGATCTCGTGGGCCCTCGCCGGATCGATGCCTGGCGACGCACCTGGATAGAAAAGCGTGAGGTCCGAGAAGCTCCCATGGTTCGTCCCTGCGATCGTGACATCGTACCAATCACCGCTGGCAAGAGATTTGAGCGAGGCGTGGGCCTCTCGCGTAACGCCACTCAGTTCCTGCATGACGGCAGTGAACATCTCCCGTTCCTCCTCCCCAGCCGACTCTGGCGGGGCCGGTGGCTCAGATGAATGCATCAACATGAAGGGCCTGGCCGTGCCCCGCGTCGATGCGCTGCCGAACAACTGACCATCTTGGTCGATCGCGGCCTTCACTCGCTCATCAATCGCTGCGAGTTCGATGGACGTTGCGCCACCGAAGGACCAGCCGTACATGCCGATGCTCTCCAGGTCCAGCGTTCCAGCCAACGGCCCCTCACGGTTCATCTCGTCCAATCGCCCCAGCGCGTGGACCGCGTCGGCCACCCACTCCGGGAAGTGGTGTTGCTCCAAGTGTGCCCAGCTCCCGTACGCATCCGCTCGTAAGTCACCCGTCGGTCTCGGGGGCACCAAGGTGTCGGGCTCTACCGAGGTACCGTCCAGAAGACGCTGGACCTGATTCATGCCGTTGTGGCCGATGGAGACGACGACGTAGCCGTGACTCGCTAGTTCCTCCGTCGTGAAGGTGCTCGTGAAGCGAGGCCATCCCCCGCCATGATTGTAGAGCACGACAGGAAAAGGGCCACCTGACCCAACCGGCGCATCTGAGGTCGCGTGCGTCTGCACCCCGGCAACCGCATCGAAGCCATCGTCGAATTGATTCGTGTCCGGTACGTAGGACGCGCCGCCGGCCCCTCCCGGCGCTGCAGGGTACCATACCCGAGCAGCTACAGACCGAACGTCATTGGGATCCTTCGTGAACGGTTCCGGTCTGCTAGGGTCCAGCCAGGCCACGTCCAAGACTCCCACCGGTAGCAGCCCGGTCGGCTCCGCGAACGGCCCATTTGCTGGTAGCTGCTCGACCGACGCAGCTTCATCGCCCCCGTCGCCCTCGACCACGGGTTGATCCCCGGTGGACTCTGCGGGTGCGCAGCCGACGATCAACGCGAGGAGGAGTGCTATCCAGTCGAATCGTCGTCTCGGTTGGTCCGTCATGCTCGAGGCTCCTTGGAGGCGTCCTGCAAGGCTCCACCGATGCTACGTGCCGACCGGCTTTGCCGGTAGCGGATCCTAGCTCCGGAGTCTCCGCCTAACGACTCGCCATTCTGCTGCGCGTGCTGCATGCGAACAAGGGGCGCGAGCCGTCAGGCGAGTGGCCCGTTATCGCTCAGGTAACCCGTGTCAGTAGCAATCGCTTGTTAGATGGAGGCTGTTCAGTTCGTTACTGCTTCCCTGAGTGCTCGTACTATTGCTTCAAGTTCCTCCTGAACTGTTCCTGCGTTGCTGACCGTGAACTGGGATAGGTAGCGGCGGGTTGCCACGAGATTCGAGAACTGGCGATCGGACGGAAGACGAATCATTGGATCGTCGGAAAGTTCGGTACCGTCGATATCGGTTACTCCGCGATTTGAGGGCGTTGCCGCAAGACGCCAAGCGAAGATCGGTTGTAGTTCGACAGCATTTGCGAGAAATGGGATTAGGGTCGTCTGGACGAAGACCCGCGCGTCCAACTCCTCCTCTTGGAGATCCCTGAGCGCTGCGGGCCAGTCGGCAAGAGAACCCCTGAGATGTCGGAGGCTGACAAGGCCAAAATCGCCAGACGCCACCAACGCGTCGAGATTCCCGCGCCTTGGATCCGTTGTAGGAACCAGAATCAGCTTGGCAAGTGTGCTTGCGGCGACCTCGGGATTCGCAGGAGAACGGGTCAACTGAGCTAGGATCTCCGTGGCCGCGGTAATCACCTCTTGGTTACGGACGACGGCGCGTTCTAGCTCCGTTGCGGTTTCCTCGAATTCGGCGAGCAGATCGGTCAGAAGGTCCTCTGCGTCTGCCTGCCGCTGGTGTGCATCCCATCCGGCGTCTAGGCCGAAGGCGAGCAAGATGCTGCCAACGATGACGAACATCTCAAGCGTTGCCCGCCTCAACGAGAGACCCATCACCCGTCCTCCAGCTCTGGTGTACTTCCGCGACCTAACGACTCGCCATTCTACTGCGCAGCCTGGGTGCTGACGAGGCACAGAATCCACCTGACTTACCGACTAGATAACCCGTGCCAGTAGCAATTGCTTGTTAGGTAGCTCGCGGTTCTGCCGGGTGGAACCGTTGTAGCCCGGGTACTCGCCACGCTCAGCAAGCGTCAGCCGACATCGTTGTCATCGGCAAAAGGTGATAGCAGTGTCTCGCGATATCTTGCTGTCGAACGCTCCCACAGCGCCATCTTGCTGTGAGAATATGCGGAAGAAATCGGCCTGATATTGATCCGCGGCTACCACATGCGGGCAGTCCTTGATCCTCATGCCGATGAGCACGTTCTCTGAAGTCGCTACCGGCGGGAAATTATAGAGGTAGTACTGGGAGTATTCTTCGTACCCCGAATACTCGAGATCGAGATGTTCGGCCCATCGTTGCAGAGTGCTTGGATTCGAGGGAGTGTTCTCATCCCAAGCAGAGTACGTGCGTCCATGGGGCGTCTCTAGGAACCCATCGACGACCTCTGGCGGGGTGAAGTTGGCGAACTCCAAGAAGTTGATGCCTCGTTTCCCTGTTTCTTGCCCGTTGAACCACAACCCTCTATCCCGCTCGCCCTGGATGTGGAAGACGGATGGCAACGTGCTGGGCGTGTTTTCTTTGAAATCGACAAGCCCCTGCCGAAACCCTGGGCCTCCCGTCGTGGAGATGGCTTTAAATGAATAGGTGTCATTCAAGCCGGGGTCAGTCAGATCGGGCGGGCCACCCAATACGTACGAGAGCAAGAAGATCGCCCCGGACGAATGACCGACCCCAAAGATGTTGTCTGGATCGATGTTGATATCAGATGACGAGTGTAGTGCTCTGAGCACCGTGTGAAGGAACGCGAAATCGTCACGCTCTGCCTCGAAACCTTCATGCCAGAACCACATACCGCGGGCTCCACCATCCTCAGGCGCTTGGGGAACCTCCGGTTTCCCCTCAGAAAACGCTGACATTCTGACAACGATGAAATCGTCTCTATACGGTTCCAACCTCGGCGACCAGTCCAAATAGCTCAAAACCCGGTCGTCGGTGACAGTGGGACGACACATGCAGCCGTGGAAGAACAGAACCACCGGATACGCCTCCTCACTGTCATACGAGGTGGGGAACGTGACGGAGAAATGTCGGTCGTAGCCGTTGATGTTGACGGTGCCACGATTCGTCTGATCGACGTCCAAGCTCGAAAACACCAGTTTGCCGTCGTCGAGCTGTTCCGTCGACTCAGCCAATGGCTCCTCGCCCTGCCCCCCGCCAGCGAGGGCGGGTAGCGAGGTAATCGCGATCGCCAACACCAAGCTCATTCGGAGCTTCTGCTCTACCATTTGTGTTGCTTCATTCCTTCAAGGGTCGATGGGGCTGGCACTGCGAACGGGCCTTTCACCTCGAACGGGTCTCATCGCGTGGCGGCCTACCCAAGCTCATGAGAGCTACCTAACGTCTCGCGATTCTGCTGCACGGCCCGTCCGCACACAAGCGAAGTGCACCTACCCGCCAACCCGTGACAGCAGCAATTCCTTGCTATCTAGTCCCCCTGTGACCGACCAGCGACCTCGCGCTAGACGGTTCTTGCCAACGCCTGTATAGCAATGAACGAGTTCACCAGGAGCAAGAACACTGCCGGAAGCATTTCCACGACCGGATCCCGCACCTTCACACGGACGGCAAGTCCCAGCGCCATTAGAAGTGCAAGACCACCAGCGCTCAGAACACTAAGTAGTGGGAAGAGGTAGCCCGCGGCGAGCCCCACAGCGCCGAGAACCTCGAGAGCACCTGTCGCCCGCCGAAAGCGTGACAGGCCATACCGCGCAAACTCGTCGACCATGCCGTTGGCGAAGAGGCACGCCAGTCCGTAGTAAAGGAATAGCGCGCCCGAGACCGCATTGGCGACGTGATAGGGTAGGACCATTTGCCGTGCCGGCTCCTTGAGAGTGCATTGGGCGGTACGATACCACCTCTTCCGGGGAACCCCTATGCCGAAGCTTTCGATCCTGAGCCTCCTGCAAGTCCTCGTCGGCCTGGGGCTTCTCAACGTATGGCTCGTTCGAGCTCGCTCGGCGACGGGCTACCGGGGCGGGGCGGCCAAGACGTTGCGAGAGGAGTTTCAGGCCTACGGTCTGCCCGACTTCGCCTTCTATGTAGTGGGTGGTCTCAAGATCGTGGCCAGCCTGGCCTTGGTGATTGGACTTTGGGTCGACCTACCAGTCCGCATCGCGGGTGGGATGGTGGCGCTGCTCATGGTGGGAGCCCTCATGATGCACGTGAAGGTGGGAGACCCACCGATGCGATCGGTACCCGCAGCCCTGATGCTCCTGATGTGCGTAGGGATCATCCTCCTAGGATAGATCCTCCAAGGCACGCGGGTGGAGACTCTCTAACGTCTCGTCATTCTGCTGCACGGCCCGTCCCCTAAAAAGGGGCGCGAGCTGTTAGGCGAGTGGCCCGCTGCCCTTCAGGTAACCCGTGTCAGTAGCAATCGCTTGTTAGGAAGCCCCAGGGTCGGACCTCCAATCATCTCTCACTGAGCGCCTTCGCGATCGCGGCCTCGGCGAGCGGGACCATTAGTCGGTAGCCCGACTCGTTGGGGTGAACTCCGTCATGAGACAACTCCGGCCCGAGACCCAGATGTTCGTCCGTCATCGCGGTGTGGTAGTCGAGGTACACAGCTCCATGACCGTCGGCATAGTCCCTCATCCAAGTGTTGAGCGAGACAATCTTGGGGCCCGGGTCCAGACCCGGTCGCCAACGGTAGTCGGACGCCGGTAGCACAGAGGACAGTATGACGCTGATGCCATACGCCTGGGCCAGCTCTGCCATCGAGACGAGGTTGTCCTCGATCATTGCCTGAGTCGATGGACCGGTGTTCCCCGCGATATCGTTGGTTCCCGCGAGGATCACTACGACCGACGGCTGCAACGCGATCACGTCTTGGCGAAAACGCACCAGCATTTGCGGCGTGGTCTGCCCGCTAATGCCCCGCCCCACGTACGGCTTGCCAGGGAACATCACGTCGAAGTGTTCTGCCCACGCGTCGGTGATGGAATTGCCGTAGAACACCACTCTAGCCTCACCTGCGGAGGGTGGACCGAGGCGCGCGTTGTCCTCGCGGTACCGATCCAGAGATGCCCAGTCCTGCCCTTGCCCCGCCAGCGCTGAGGGGTTGAATGAGCATGCTACTGCCGCGAGTACGACAGTGAATCCGGATCTCAACGCGCTGCTACAGAGAATGGGTCTAGTCCCAGAAAGAGGCGGTCTAACGACTCTGCGATTCTGCTGCGCGGCCCGCCCGTTAACAAGCGAAGCGTACCTACTTAGTTCTTCGGCGACAGTAGCAATGGCTTGTTAGGCAACTTCCTTGCCGAGAGGGGTTCGTCCCCATAGCCCCCTCCTTGCTCGCTACAGGACGCCCGGCTAGGCTGGCCTGACTCGTTTCCGGTGGCCGGGATGTCTCAGTTGCCAGGACTACGGGCTCCGGCCACGATCACGCCGGGACACGCATGACTACGGGAGATACCATGCACCAAGGTCTTGGCTCGATCGCCCTCAAAGGGTCGCTGACCCTTACGGTATCCACGGCCCTCCTGCTCCTTGGTGCCGCTCGGTCCTTGTCCGCCCAGGACGTGGCGCTCACGGGTGGGGTGATTCATACCGCCGCTGGAGACGTGTTCGAGGGCGGGACCGTCGTCGTGCGAGACGGCAAGGTCACCGCTGTAGGTAACGACGTCACCGTCCCCAGAGGTGTGCCGGTCGTGGATGTTTCGGGCAGGACCATCATCCCGGGCATGCTCGACAACCACTCGCACATCGGCTTCGACGTTCGGGATGTGAACGAACGTTCGACGACGTTTACGCCGCGCTACCGGATCATGGACGTTCTCAGCCCGGACGAGCGGTACTGGTTCAACGCGGTCGACGGTGGGGTGACCACGATCGTGACGGGCCCTGGAAGTGGGTCGGTCAGTAGCGGTCAGTCCGCGGTCGTGAAGACGTGGGGTGCGGTCTGGGAGGATCGGATCCTCGATCCCTCCGGTGGTCTGAAGATCGCGATGGGAGCAAAGCGCCCTCACACGGAAACGAGCATGGCCACAACGTCCATGCTCCGCGAGCGGCTGATCAAAGCCCAGGAGTATCAGGCCGCTCAGGACGCGTGGCGCGCGGGCGGTGAGGAGGGCGCTCCGCCCCCGACGAACCTCGATCTCGAGGTCCTAGCCGGGATTCTTCGAGGCGAGAACCGAATACGCGCGCACGTGCATTCGGCCCACGACATCCTGTCACTCCTTCGCCTCAAGGACGACTTCGACTTCGGACTCACGCTCCATCATGCGACCGAGGCGTACAAGGTGGCGGATGAAATTGCCGCCCGGAATGTCCCCGTTGTCGGCTTGCCATTGTTCATTCGGATCGGCCTCGTCGAGGAGGTCATGCGTGCGCCGGCATATCTGGTGGAGAAGGGGATCACCTTCGCCTTCCATACGGATGACCCGGTGGTCATGTCGAAGCATCAGCGGTACAACGCGGCTCTGGCCATCCGCTATGGGATGGCCCCTGAGGATGCGTTGAGGGCCCTCACCATCAATCCAGCGACGATCGCGGAGGTCGACGATCGCGTGGGGAGCATTGAAGTGGGGAAAGATGCCGACTTGGTCGTGATCAACGGCCCCTGGTACGAACTCACGTCTCGAGTGGACCTGGTCTATGTGGATGGCCGCCTGGCCTTCGATCGTGCGACGGAGGAAGGTCGATGATCCGTATAGCTTCCGTGAGCCGTGGATGGGCTTTGGCGCTGGTCTTCTTCGCCACGGCCATGACACCAGCCAGCGGTCAGGTGATCGCGATTCAGGGTGGGACGGTAGTTCCCGTATCGGGTCCGGCCATCGAGGGGGGCACCGTCCTCCTACGCGACGGCATCATCGCGGCGGTCGGCGCGAACGTCGACGTTCCAGGTGGTGCGACCATCGTGAACGCAACCGATCGATACGTGCTGCCCGGTTTGATCGACGCGATGAGCTACTACGGCATCAGCGGAACGGACCTCAACGAGACCAGCGCTCCGAGCACGCCTCAGCTTCGTGCCATCGAGGCGTACTACCCGTTCGGTGCCTTCAGTGACGGGGAGGCTCCAGCTGCTCCGCGCTCGAAGGACCTCCTCATGGGCGGGGTCACGACGCACTACATCGCCCCTGCGGACGCGACGGTCATCGGTGGGCAGGGCGCGATCGTGAAGGCGGCGGCTGAGACGTACGACGGGCTGATCGTTCGTGAGCCGGCAGCGATCGATATCACGCTCGGCCAACGGCCCGCGGGCACGTTCAGCGCTGGGAATCGCTCTCCTGGAACCCGTATGGCCGTGGTGGCGCACCTCCGCGAGCAGCTCGTCCGAGCGGGTGAGTATCAACAGCAACAGGATGCCTGGCGGGCGCTTCCCGAGGGAGAGCGGGGTGCTGCTCCACCCCGGGATCTTGGAATGGAGGCCCTCGCGCTCATGCTCTCAGGTGAGATCCCAGCTCGCATTCAGGCCAACCGAACCACTGAAATCCGCGAGGCGCTGCGACTCGCCGAAGAGTTCGGCTTCCGGCTCATTCTGGATAGCGGGGTTTCCGCCGATCAGCTCGGCGATGCCCTGAACGAGGCGGGGGTGCCGGTCGTACTCGGGCCGATCTCCCACCCCTTCGTGTCGGGTGAAGAGATCCCTGATCGGGACGAGTATTCCAACCCTGACGAGCGTCGGGCTGCCCGCTTGCAGGGCTCCGGCGTCACGTTCGCCATCGCCAGCTTCTCTCGGAGTTTCGGCTCGCTTGGGCCCAGTGGATCCGGTAAGTGGCTTCTACTCGATGCCGCCCTCGCGGCGGGATACGGGCTTACCGAAGCCGAGGTTCTTCGTGCCGTGACACTTAGTGCTGCGGAAATCCTCGGTGTGGATGATCGGATCGGCAGTCTGGAAGTCGGAAAGGACGGGGACGTCATTATCCTCGACGGACCACCTCTCAGCGTCACGAGTTGGGTGGAGCGGGTGTTCGTGGACGGCGTGGAGGTGTTCGTCCGCGACTAGCGGACGGGGCCGCCCGACGTCCGGATTGCGCTAGAAGGGTTGGGTGCCCGGCGTCGCTTCACTTGGATGAGGAGGCCGGACACCATCAAGATGACTCGATCGGTGACGTGTGCGATTCGGGCATTCGCCCAGCCGAGCGCGTCCCGGCACCTGCGGGCGAGCGCGTCGCCGGGTACGATTCCCATGCCGACTTCGTTGGTGACGACCCTAAGCTCCTGGAGCGACATGGCGGCTAAGGACTCCGGCCGGGCCTCTGGATCTCTGGCCTCGATCGTCCGCATGTAGTCGACGGGGGCCTGGCCCTGAAGAGAGCTGGGCCGGAAGCGACTGCTCCCGACGACGCACCGGGCGACAAGGGAGGACCAAGGGATCCCCGGACTCAGGTCAGCGATTCAGATGCACACCAGAGAATGCGGCCCCACCTCCGGTCGCGGCCAGCAGTGTCATCGCTGGAATCGCGAGATGGGGCCCCGCCAGCCCGCACCACGGGAAGTTGCCTAACGTCTCGCAATTCTGCTGCGCGGCCTGAAAAGCTGACCGCGCGCAGCCGCGCGCGACCCGATTGTAACGCGTGCCAGTAACAACCGCTTGTTAGGAATCCGACCGAAAGGTGTGTCCGAACTTCGTCTTGAACTCGGCCTTCCTCGCCCCCGGGGCCGTCCCTTCGAGACCCACGCACTTGTAGGCGGCGTGCGCGTCCCAGCCGAAGGGCCACCGCACAAATTCGTGCGCACCACAGCCCGGGCACATTCGCTTGAAGCGCTCGGCGTGCACCACACCCGAGCGCACCTTGGGGCGAGAAAGCCTCCGCTTCGGCTTGGTCACCACAGGGCGATCGAACACCGCCGAGCCAACCTTCGGTGCCCAGATCACGTCGTCCGGTGGATCGCCGAACGCGTGACGTTCCTCCGGGGCCAGAGCGGCAACCCATGCGGAGAGGTAAGCGTCCAGGCGATCGTGAGCCGGTCCGAAGGCAATGTCTTCGAAGGCAGGGTCAGCCTCCCCGCCGCCTGGCCAGCCCGTGTGGATCGCAGCCTCCGCCAACTGTGCTTCGACGCCACCCGACTCTGACTTATGCACCTGACCGGACCCAAGGACGCGAGCCGTAGCCTGCGGGAACACCTCTACGCAGGGAGCGAGTTCGGACAGACGACTGAAGAGTCGGAAGCCAACGACCATCCAAAGCTGGTTGGCATGCGGGATTCGGTTCTCTGCCCCACCCTGCCCAAGATGTCGCCGCACCTTCGTGAAGATCTCGTTGAAATCGTCGGCGGACGGCGTTGAGAAGCAGCTGATTCCAGCTCGGTCCATGGCGAGCTCCGCTGCTCGCCGGTCCGTCCCCGCCAACCTCGGAGCACTGGGCGCATCAATCGCGATCCGTCCCAAGCGCACACCAAGGTGGTCGCAGACGCGGACCAAGTAGGTCGCCGTAGCCTCAACGAATTCCGTGACCACGTCCTCGTCGAGAACCATCGCGTTTCCGCTACCCCGCGGTGGCTCGAACGGGAGTGCCCCTAGCGGCTCAGGCACCAAACGGCCGTCCACCCATGTGCACAGTGCGACGGGGAGCCTCTTGCGCTTTGCGAACGCCAGGTCGATCCCGGCAAACCCTAGTCTCAATGCACCGTGTCCACGTGAAGATCCGGATACATAACGTCTCGCGAGTCTGCTGCACGGCCTGTCCGCGAACAAGGGGCTCGAGGCGAAAGCCGAGTGGCCCGCTACCTACGCGGCAACCCGTGACAGTAGCAATCGCTTGGTATAGAGAGTCACACATGAGCTCACCTCTCACGGTGTCCTGTGCTAGTCCGTGGCAGTTCAGGCGTCGATAGCGGCGGCGGCCCCCTCCCGCCCCTCCTGCTCTGGCGCAAACACGGTCCCGTCGGCCACGAGGACTCGTCGTGGTCAGCTCGCTCAGTGGCGACTAGCGTCTAGACCACAGGTGGCTATCATCGGAGCATGAATCAGAAGCGACGCAGCGCCAAGCGCCTCCTTGTGGAATTGGTCATCGTCTTCTTTGGTGTGGCGTTGGCCCTCGGCGCCGAGAACTACCGGGAGCACAGGGTCGAGGTAAAGGCAACGGAGGGAGCGATGACGGCTCTCCTCGAGGACCTCCGCACGGATTCCCTCACCTTCGCGCGTCAAGCACCCTACGCGAGAGAGAAGACTCAGACTATCGCGTGGCTTGTCGACAACCGCGACCTCGAATCCCCTCCGGCCGACAGTATCCACCTCCAGCTCTACGCCTTCAACTCGCAGGTCACAGCCTTCCTACGGGCATCCGCCTATCCCACGCTAGCTGGAGCCAATCGCGTCAGATTGATCAAGCCAGATTCAGTTCGCCAGGCGTTGAGTGCCTACTACGAATCGGGCCAGAGTCGAGCACAATACTGGATTGACTACATCCAATCGTTCGCCATAGAGGCCGGTTTGAAGCTCGGGCGGCACGTTCGGCTGCCGGGGGGGCAGGTTCCCGGAGAGTTATGGCCGCCCCTTGAAGAACGGGTCTATCTCGTGTCTTCGTGGCGGGGCTTCCAGGAGGATTACGACCTGCAGAACGTGATCATCCAGGCGGGACGTGGATTCGACTATTGGTCTGCGTTGAGTGCCGAGATGGAGGTCGAAGTAGGCGGCCTCATTCGGATGATCGAAGAGGCGTATCCGCCCGACGGATAGGGATCACGACCCGAACTGCCTGATGGGTACAAGCCCCCTGCAGATCGATCTCCAGGCCGGTGGCCTCCGAATCTCTATAACGTCTCGCAATTCTGCTACGCCGCCATCCCGCTCACAAGCGCAGCGTACCCACTACTTCTTCGGCGACTGCAGCAATTGCTTGTTAGATGGCCCGTCCCCGCGAACGCTCAGCCGCGTCAACCACGGCCCCTACGCAGAGCTGACTAAGGGGATACCGTGGGTCAGTGGACAGCATGCGGTCCGTGTCACAGCTCTGCGAAGCGAGGCGCCTAAATGACTTGGCGGCTGACCTCGCCCTGACCGATGAGGCTGACGTTCATGCCGAACTTGGTGCTCATGTCGCCCACCAGTGCGCGCACCATGTCACTTGCCGCATCTGCAGCTTCACCGCTCGTGTAATTAGACACGAGTATCCACTGGCTGCCTCCAACTTCGACCATTTGTTGGCCGACATGATGCGCACTCTCTCTAACAGCGGGCGCGACCACGGCGTCGTAGTGGCTCATCAACTCACCCTTCTGGCCCTCGTCGCAGGTAATTGAGTAGATCTTGCTGTACATCGCGCTTCTCCTGGATGGGGTTTCCGTCACGGCTTCTTGCCGCGCCCGATTCACGCTTCATGCGATAGCGGCTCTTGGGGCCAACGGAGGCGGAATGATGCGGTCGGACATCAAGCGGTCATCTCGCACCCAAGCGCCCGTGCAATCGGCCAGGGCCGTCTAACGTCCCGTCATTCTGCTGCGCGGCCCGCCTGAACACCAGCGTAGCGTACCCACTACTTCTTCCGTGACTGCAGCAATGACTTGTTAGATGGCCCTTCGCATCAGGCAACCGTGCTCAGTCAACGATGAGCCACGCCTTCCAGCAAGAGGCACTTGGAGGGCGTCAATTGGCCCATCGACGAACTCCGGGGAAGAACAGGACTCGATGCTCCCACCCGAGGCCCCCTCGTTCAAGAGTCGGTCACGATGTGCCTCCCGAAGCAAGGATCGGCGTCGTCGCCGGATCACGCCGGTGATGGGTCGACTGCTCGAAGGCGTAGCCGATTCCCAGGAGTCGCGCATCCTCGAACATCCTGCCGAGGACCTCCATCCCGACCGGCAGCCCCTGCTCGGTAAATCCCACTGGAAGACTGAGCGCCGGCAGACCGCTATGCCCGCTCATCCTGCAATTGTTGTTGTTCTGCGGATCGCCGATCCTTGAGGGTAACTGACGCGCCGTCGGGTAGACGAGCACGTCGATATCCTCGCGGTCCATCACCTGCTCGATCCCCTCACGGAGTGTGATCCTCATTCCCAACCGTCCCTGGTAATCCTCTGAGTCTCGGCTCTCGGTCGCATCCCAGGTGCGCATCAGCGGCTCTACCGCCTCGTGGATCACCCCCATGTCGATCATCTCTTTGAGGGAGCCGACCGGAGCGCCTGACTCTGTGAGGTAGTCCATGAGGTCCCACTTGAACTCGCTGGCGATCACGGTGGCCTGCGCGGCGATCTCCACCAGCACCGAATCGGTCACTGTCACCGTGTCAGCACCGAGATCGACCATTACGCCGACAGCCTCCCTCACAAGCCGGCGCACTTCCCCGTCCTCCGGAGCATCCCCGAAGAGCGGTGTGTAGATACCAACCCGAACACCGTCGAGGGCACCCACGTCGAGCGCCGCCACAAACGAGGGCACCGTCCCCCCGTCGAGAATAGACGTGGCGGGGTCAGCCGCGTCCGGCCCGATCGTCGCGTCGAGCGCGATCGCGAGATCGCGGACCGTTCTCGCCAGTGGGCCTCCGACATCCTGAGAGTGGGAAAGCGGCACGATGCCGTCGATGCTGGAAAGCCCCTTGGTGGGGCGAAGCCCGACAAGGTTGTTGTAGGCCGAGGGTAGCCGAATCGAGCCGCACGTGTCGCTGCCCCACCCAACCGCCGCGAAGCTCGCAGCCACCGCCGCTCCGGTACCCCCGCTCGAGCCGCCGGGGTGCCGCGTCAGATCGTAGGGATTGAGCGTCTGGCCACCGAGGGATCCGACAGTAGTCCATCCGCTCGCCAACTCGTGCATGTTGGTCTTGCCGAGAAAGACAGCGCCCGCCTCGCGTAGCCTTCCGACCTGGAAGGCGTCATCCGGCGGAACAAAGCCCGAAAGAGCCGCGGTTCCGGCTGAAGTCGGTGCGTCCCTGGTATCGTAATTGTCCTTCAACACGATCGGCACACCGTGCAGGGGTCCGCGCACTACGCCGTCAGCGCGCTCCCGGTCGAGCGCTTCGGCCTCGGCCATCGCGTTGGGGTTGAGCGAGACCATCGCATTGATCGCCGGGCCCGTCTGGTCGAAAGCGGCGATCCGGTCGAGGTAGGCTTGAGTGATCCACGCAGACGACGCCCGACCCAACTCCATCGCTTCTTGAAGCTCTACAACGGATGCGCCCCGTATCTCGAACGGCTCCGGGGGTGGTCCGCACGCGATGGCGAGAATCGCAAGTGCCGAGGCGGAAGCGGCGACGACTTGGGCTCGCATCATACTCATGTGGTCCTTCCTCGCGACGCGTACTGGGTCAAAGTGACTTCGGCACCCGCACTGAAAGGTGGGGGCCATTCAACGAAATTGGGATTCTGCTGCGCGACTACAATGCTTCCCACCGGGCGCGAGGTGCAAGCCGAGTGACCGCGTGACCCACAAACCCGTCCCGCGACAGCAGCAATTCCTTGTTAGATGTCGCCCCCGCCAGGCTTGACCGAGAAGGCGCTTCGTTTACGTTGTTGAGACTGACTCTCAATCTCACCTGCTTACTATGCGCTATATCCCCCTTCTGATTCTTCTGTCAGCTTGCGCCAGTCCTTCACAACGGACGCCGCCATCCGTTCCGGTGTCGGGCTCGGACGCATACCTGCCCGAGGAAGACGCATCGGTCGGCATTCTGGTCATGGCCCACGGAGGCAACGAGAAGTGGAATGCCGCAGTCCGTGAGGCAGTCCAGCCGTTGGCCGATGTCATTCCGACGGAGATTGCCTTTGGAATGGCCGACCCATTGTCTCTCAAGGCTGGCCTTTCGTCCCTTGAGGACGCCGGGGTCGAGCGAATCGCCGTGGTCCGAATGTTCTTGTCCGGCGAGTCGTTCGCTGAGCAAACGAGATATCTCCTGGGCCTCTCGGATACACCACCCGAACACTTCATGCTCATGGGAGAGGCCCGTCGCCTCGGCCCAAGCCCCTTACCCCTGAGCCACCATTCCGAAATCGCAACCCAAGAGGAGGGCATCATGCTTTCCTATGAAGCAGCTGAGATCGTTGCCGCCCGGGCTCTTGAACTCGCTCACCAGCCTGCGACCGAGAGCGTCCTCCTTTTGGCCCACGGCATGGGGGAGGATGGAGCTAATGAACGTGTGCTTGGAGCAATGGAACGAACGGCCACGGACATTGCCGCTCGGGGCTTCGCCGCAGTCAAGGTTGAGACACTTCAAGAGGACTGGGCGGAAGAACGAGCGGAAGCCGAGAATCGCATACGCACCTTCGTCGCCGAGCAGTCAGGGATGGGCCGCCGAGTCATCGTCGTGCCGTACCGCCTTTCTGGCTTCGGACCGTATGCCGAGGTCCTGAACGGACTGGAGTACTCCGCAGCGGAAGGACTCCTACCCCACCCGCGACTCTCGGATTGGGTCTCCCGAACCGCCTCGGAGGTGATCTGTGCCCAGGGCTGGACAACGCCACTCAGTTCCTGTCGCGGTGACGCTGCAACGGCTCCTGGCCACGCACGTTAGCGGCGACATCTAACGACTTTGGAATTCTGCTGCCGCACCTTCGCGCCTATCCTGCGAGCGTAGCTCGCAGGGCTACACCCGTCAACGCGGACAGCAGCAATCCCTTGTTAGATGGTGCGATGCTAGCATAGTGCCGCAACGCCATCCATCGCCGCATCGATCTCATCTTCTGTGTTGAAGAAGTGGATCGCGAGCCTGAGATCTCCGGCGCGCCGAACGGGAGAACTCAAGACTCTCGGCTCCTCGGCGAGGCGGTTGTACACCTCCGTGGCGTCGCAACCTGACGGGAGCCGGAGGACGAAGACCCCCGAGCGATCCGCCTCGACCCTCGGAGAGGCTAGCCCAAAGCCGGTACGAGCCTCCGCCGACTCCACCGCATAGGACACGAGGTGTTGGATTCTGCTGAGGACTCGATCGAAGCCCAACTCCTCCACCCAGGACACCGCTGTGTGGAACCCGGCGAAGTCTGCGAGGGCTCGGGTCCCGAACTCGTATCGGGCGGCTGAGGGGAGCAGCGAGTAGGAACCCTCGTAGTCCATTGTCGAGTGACTGTGGCTGCCCGACCAAGAGAGTTGGAGCCGATCGAGCATGTCATCACGCACGAAGAAGGCACCCGTGCCCTTCGGGCCGAGCAACCACTTGTGTCCGCACGTGCTGTAGCAATCACAACCTAGATGACCGAAGTCGACCTCCACGCACCCAGGCCCTTGTGCCCCATCTAGGTGATACACGATTCCACGAGACCGAAGCAGCTCGCCCAGCTCCGCCGACTCGTCCGTGCGAAGCCGCCGCCCATTGTTCCGGGACACATGGCTGATGCTCACCATGCGGGTCCGCGAGGAGAGAACGCCTCGCACCTCATCCAACAAAGATGTGCCCGAGTCCAGGTTGATCTCGCGGATAACTATGCCAAATCGATCTCGAAGCACATACCAGGGAACGACGTTCGCAGGATGCTCCTGATTGCTCAGGACCACCTCATCTCCGCGTTCCCAGTTCAGGGACCAAGCTGCGATGCTGATCCCTTCGGAGGTGCTGTGGGTGAGCGCGACTCCATCTGGCCCGACACCGAACGCCGCACTCAGGTACGCTCGGAGGTTCGGCTCGATCTCCGCCATCGAGGGCGAGTACCGCGGATCGGCGGGCCCTCGGTTCTGGTACTCCAGCCTCTGCGCGACTTCCGCGATCGCTCGTCGCGACGCTGGGCCAATCCCGCCTGTCTGGAAATAGGCGCTCTCAGTCGATGCCGGGATCTCGGCTCGCGCTAACCGCACCCAATCCTCTTGAACCCCACCCGAGCCGGCCTGGCCGTTGAGGCGGGCAACGAGACCGATGGGCACGATCGCGGCCGCTGCCAAAGAACTCCTCACGAGGAACTCTCGTCGGTCCAAGTTACGGTCAGTCAATACGTTACTCCCGTAGCACCGTCTAACGACTTTGG